>NZ_AKJR01000273.1:0-31086 GCF_000282235.1 Pseudomonas sp. GM24
GAATGCCTCACTGGACGCTCTGCGTCCGCTTTTGGGACGCTCTGCGTCCTTGGCTACATTCCCACGCAGAGCGTGGGAACGATCAGGATGAGGCGGATTCAGGCTGTTGCTTCAACTGTGCCAATAAAGTTCGCCAGCTCCGCCGTCTGCGGATTGGCAAACAGCACCTTCGGATCCCCCACCTCATGCACCTTGCCGTGGTGCATGAATACCAGTTTGTCGCCGACCTCGCGGGCAAAGCGCATTTCGTGGGTGACCATGATCAGCGTCATGCCTTCCTTGGCCAACTGGCGCACCACGCTGAGCACTTCATTGACCAGTTCCGGATCGAGCGCCGAGGTGATCTCATCACAGAGCAACACTTTTGGCGACATTGCCAACGCCCGGGCAATCGCCACGCGCTGTTGCTGGCCGCCGGACAAGCGATCCGGGAAGGCATCGAATTTTTCCCCGAGACCAACCCGTTCGAGCATCTCGCGCGCCAGTTCCGCAGCCTTGGCCTTCGGCACTTTCTGCACCACTTGGGGCGCGAGCATGACGTTTTCGCCCACGGTCAGGTGCGGGAACAGGTTGAATTGCTGAAAGACCATGCCGACCTTCTGCCGCAAGCTGCGCAAATCGGCGCGGGCAGCGTCGAGGTATTCGCCGTCGACTTCGATCACGCCGTCGTTGATCGATTCCAGACCATTGAGGGTGCGCAGCAGGGTGGATTTGCCCGAGCCGCTGCGGCCGATGATCGCCACCACCTGGCCTTCCTCGACGCTGAGGTCGATGCCTTTGAGTACGTGGTGATCGCCGTAGTATTTATGCAGGGCGGAAATTCTAAGCAGAGGCATGCAGTCTCCTTTCCAGGTAGCGCGCACTGAGGGACAAGGGGTAGCAGAGCAGGAAGTAACCGAGGGCGACGAGGCCGTAGACCATGAACGGTTCAAACGTGGCGTTGGCGAGCATGCCGCCGGTCTTGGTCAATTCGGTGAAGCCGATAATCGAGGTCACGGCAGTGCCTTTGACCACTTGCACCGAGAAACCCACGGTCGGCGCCACGGCAATGCGTAGCGCCTGCGGCAGGATCACGTAGCGCAGTTGCTCCAGCGGATTGAGCGCCAGACTCGCCGAGGCTTCCCACTGGCCATTGGAGATCGACTCGACGCAGCCGCGCCAGATCTCTGCCAGATAGGCGCTGGTGAACAAGGTCAGGGCAATCGCCGCGGCCATCCACGGCGAGATTTCGATCCCCGCCAAGGCGACACCGAAGAACACCAGAAACAGCTGCATCAACAGCGGTGTGCCCTGGAACAGCTCGATCCAGGTGCGGGCAATGCTGCTCGACACAGAGTTTTTCGAGATGCGCATGATCAGGATCAGCAACCCGACGATCCCGCCGCCAATAAACGCCACCAGCGACAACGCCAGCGTCCATTGCAGGCCGACGAGCAGGTTGCGCAGGATGTCCCAGAAAGTGAAATCGCTCATGCGCGGCTCCTGCTGATGTAGCGCCGGCCGATCCAGTTCAGCAGTTGGCGAATCAGCAGCGCCATGCACAGGTAGATCAGCGTGGTCAGCGCATAGGTTTCAAAGGCGCGGAAGTTGCGCGACTGAATGAAGTTAGCGGCAAAGCTCAGCTCTTCGGTGGCGATCTGCGAACACACCGCCGAGCCGAGCATGACGATGATGATCTGGCTGCTCAGCGCCGGCCAGACCTTGCCCAGCGCCGGCAGCAGGACCACGTGGCGGAATGCCTCGAAGCGCGTCATCGCCAGCGCCGCAGCGGCTTCCAGTTGCCCGCGCGGAATCGCCTGAATGCCGGCGCGGATAATTTCCGTCGAATAGGCTCCGAGGTTGATCACCATCGCCAGCACCGCCGCTTGCCACTCGGAAATCTGCACGCCCAGCGACGGCAGGCCGAAGAAGATAAAGAACAACTGCACCAGAAACGGCGTGTTGCGGATCAACTCGACGTAGACGCCGAAGATCGCCGAGAACGGGCGGATGTTCCACGCCCGCACCAGCGCCCCGACAATCCCGACGCCGACCCCGAGCAACGCACCGATGGCCGTCAGCTCAAGGGTGAACAGCGCCCCGCGCAGCAACAGGTCGGTGTTTTCCACCACCGGCATGAAATCGAACTGATAAGCCATGAAGGTCTCCCGCGCAGTCGATCAGAGATCGGCCGGCAGCGGCTCTTTCAGCCAGGTCTGCGAGTTCTTTTCCAGGGCGCCGTCAGCCTTGGCGGTGGTCAGGATGTCGTTGACCTTGGCCAGCAGCGCCGCTTCGTTCTTGTTCACGCCGACGTAGACCGGCGAATCCTTGAGCTTCACTTTCAGCGCCGGCACTCGCTTCGGGTTCTTTTCACTGATCGCGACCATCACCACGTTGCCGCTGGCGATCAGGTCGACTTGCCCGGCGAGGTAGGCGGCGATGGTCGAGTTGTTGTCTTCGAAGCGCTTGATGGTCACGCCTTCCGGAGCGACTTTGGTCAACTCGATGTCTTCGATGGCGCCACGGGTAACGCTGATGGTTTTGCCCTTGAGGTCGTCGAGGCTGGCGATCGCCGCGTCTGGCGGGCCGAACACGGCGAGGTAGAAGGGGGCGTAGGCGCGGGAGAAGTCGATGACTTTCTCACGCTCCGGGTTCTTGCCCAGGCTGGAGATCACCAGGTCGACCTTGCCGGTGGTCAGGAACGGGATGCGGTTGGTGCTGTTGACCGGGGTCAGTTCGAGTTTGACCTTGAGCTGGTCGGCCAGCAGTTTTGCGGTGTCGATGTCCAGGCCGCGCGGCTTCATGTCCGGGCCGACCGAGCCGAACGGCGGGAAGTCCTGCGGTACGGCGACTTTCAGCGTGCCGCGTTTGACCACGTCGTCGAGACCGTCGGCGTGGGCGGGAGCCTGGCTGAGCAACAGAGAGGAAAACAGGGCGGCGAGGAGGGCGCTGTAACGCTTGGTCATGGACAATCTCCGGATCGGCGAGAAGTGATTTCTGCGTTCGGACAGAGCACGGGCCGTGCCAATACGCGGTTTTCGCCCCGGCAGGCCATGGTTTTAGCGGGTTTGTTCGGTCTTACTGGTCTGAACAGTCAGGTTGTTTTTCGCACTGCCATGGCGCACCGGCGTGGTTCGCCGAACCCCGCTGGGGCACGACTTGCCGGACTCGCCGAATAGCTTTACAACTAGCCGCACATTGGCCTGGCGCGTCCGAAAAACCATGAATTCGATTTCCCGTGCGGTACCCGAAGTGGCGCTGCAAGCGATCCGCAAACTGATCACCGAACAGGGTTTCGGTGCGGGTGATGCTTTGCCTTCGCAGCGGGACCTGGCGCTGCAACTGGGCGTCAGCCGGGCGTCTTTGCGTGAGGCACTGTCGTCGCTGAGTGCGTTGGGTGTGGTCAGTATTCAGCCGGGCAAAGGCGTGTTCGTGCAGTCGCCAGTGGAATTGTCGCGTGGCGATAGCGCGCCGGGGTGGTCATTTGCGGCGCAAGCGTCGCCGCTGGATATCTTTCAATTGCGCTATGCGCTCGAAGGGTTTGCCGCCGGGCTGGCAGCGGTGACGTTGAGTACTTTCGATCTGGATGCGCTGGAAGACAATGTCGCGGCCATGCGCGAGCAATTGAAGGCTGGCGACTTTGAGGCTGCGGCGAAACTCGACTTCGAATTCCACCGCCGCATCCTGCTGGCCAGCGGCAATCAGGCGATGTTGAGCATCCTCACCGCCAGCGCCGAGATGTTCCTGGAGAGCCAGAAACTACCGTTCATCCGCGCCGAACGTGCGATGGAAACCTGGCAGGAGCACCGCAAGATCCTGCGCGCCCTCGCACGTCGGGCGTCCGGCGCTGCGCAAAAAGCCATGCAGGAACATGTGCGCAACGCGGCCCTGCGCACCGGAATTTCCTTCATTGCCCCCGCCACGGCGTGACTTGAGCTATACCCAAACTCATCGAGTGCCATAGCAAGACTCAATCAACTGCGGCTTCCTGAACAGGGGAAGGGCGGCTATGATGGGCCACGTTTTTTTGCTTACAACCTGGAGAATTCCATGAGCAGCGATCTTATCAAACACGTTAGCGACGCTAGCTTCGAAGCCGACGTACTCAAGGCCGAAGGCGCTGTCCTGGTCGATTACTGGGCTGAATGGTGCGGTCCTTGCAAAATGATCGCTCCGGTTCTGGACGAGATTGCCGAGACTTACAAAGGCAAGCTGACCGTTGCCAAACTGAACATCGACGAAAACCAGGAAACCCCGGCCAAGCACGGCGTGCGTGGTATCCCGACGCTGATGCTGTTCAAGAACGGCAACGTTGAAGCGACCAAAGTCGGCGCCCTGTCGAAGTCGCAACTGGCGGCTTTCCTCGACGCCAACATCTAAGCGTCGCTGTAAAGTGCCTGAAAAAAAGCCCCGCAAAATAGCGGGGCTTTTTGCGTATTCAGGGCTAGACGCTCCGAAACTCAGGTGGTACATTCGGCCCCGCACTGGTTTCTCCATTGCCCCCTGCTAGCCGTCGCCGACGCACTCCTTTTCGAATTAGTTCGCGATCCTGTCGCCTTCTCCGCGGCGCGGCCTCATTAAGCCAAAAGCTTAATTTCCCCCCCTCCATAAATGATTACGTCATTCCTATATGAATCTGACTGAACTCAAGCAAAAGCCGATTACCGAACTGCTCGAATTGGCCGAACAGATGGGCATAGAAAATATGGCCCGTTCGCGCAAGCAGGACGTGATTTTCTCCCTGCTGAAAAAGCACGCGAAAAGCGGCGAGGAAATCTCCGGTGATGGCGTGCTGGAGATTCTCCAGGACGGCTTCGGCTTCCTGCGCTCCGCTGACGCTTCCTACCTGGCCGGCCCGGACGATATCTACGTCTCGCCAAGCCAGATCCGCCGTTTCAACTTGCGCACCGGTGACACCATCGTTGGCAAGATCCGCCCTCCGAAGGAAGGCGAGCGGTATTTCGCCCTGCTCAAGGTCGACACGATCAACTTCGATCGTCCCGAGAACGCGAAAAACAAGATTCTCTTCGAGAACCTGACCCCGCTGTTCCCGACCGTGCGCATGAAGATGGAAGCCGGTAACGGTTCCACCGAAGACTTGACCGGTCGTGTAATCGACCTGTGCGCCCCGATCGGCAAAGGCCAGCGTGGTCTGATCGTTGCACCGCCGAAAGCCGGTAAAACGATCATGCTGCAAAACATCGCAGCGAACATCGCCCGTAACAACCCTGAAGTTCACCTGATCGTGCTGCTGATCGACGAGCGTCCGGAAGAAGTAACCGAAATGCAGCGCACCGTGCGCGGCGAAGTGGTTGCCTCGACCTTCGATGAGCCGCCGACCCGTCACGTGCAGGTCGCTGAAATGGTGATCGAGAAGGCCAAGCGCCTGGTCGAGCACAAGAAAGACGTGGTGATCCTGCTCGACTCCATCACCCGTCTGGCCCGTGCCTACAACACCGTGATCCCGAGCTCCGGCAAGGTTTTGACCGGTGGTGTCGATGCCCACGCCCTCGAGAAGCCGAAACGCTTCTTCGGTGCTGCGCGTAACATCGAAGAAGGCGGCTCGCTGACCATTATCGCCACCGCGCTGGTTGAAACCGGCTCGAAGATGGACGAAGTGATCTACGAAGAGTTCAAGGGTACCGGCAACATGGAACTGCCTCTGGATCGCAAGATCGCCGAGAAGCGTGTGTTCCCGGCCATCAACATCAACCGCTCCGGCACCCGCCGCGAAGAGTTGCTGACGGCCGACGACGAACTGCAGCGTATGTGGATCCTGCGCAAGCTGCTGCACCCGATGGACGAAGTGGCTGCCATCGAGTTCCTGGTCGACAAGCTGAAGACGACCAAGACCAACGACGAGTTCTTCTTGTCGATGAAGCGCAAGTAATAAGCAAGCCGTTTGAAAAAAGCGTCCGAAAGGGCGCTTTTTTTTGCCTTGAATTATTTGTATCTGGATTGAAGTTTGCGCGGCTGATAACTTCGCGCCTTCAAGGGATTTTGTATCCAGAACAGGTAAGGTTTTTTCATGCACACGTTTGGCAATCGCCGTGATATCGACGGATTACGGGCACTGGCGGTTATTCCCGTCGTACTGTTTCATTTCGGATTCACTACATTCAGCGGCGGTTTTGTCGGCGTTGATGTGTTCTTCGTCATTTCCGGCTTCCTGATCACCTCGATCCTGTTCCGCGAAATCAGCGCCCAGCGTTTCAGTTTTCTCGACTTCTGGGGCCGTCGCGCCCGGCGCATCCTGCCGGCATTGACCGTCGTGGTTATCGTGACGCTGGCTTTAGGCTGGCTGTTGCTGACAGCCAAAGACCTGGCTGAACTCGGGCGGACGATTCGTTACCAGTCGCTGTTCATTTCCAACATTCTGTTCATGCGTGAAGACGGCTACTTTGCGCCGGCGTCGGAACTCAAGCCGTTGCTGCATACCTGGTCGCTGGCGGTGGAAGAGCAGTACTACATCTTCTTCCCGTTGATGATGGTCTTGCTGATGCGCTACGTCCGTCATTGGCGCTGGATGCTGTTTGCCGTGCTGCTGGTGTCGTTCGGTTTGAACATCATCTATATCGAACGCCGGCCGGAGTTTGCCTTTTTCGCCCTGCCGACCCGCGCCTGGGAATTGCTCTGCGGTGCGATGTTGGCGGTAATGCCCGTACCCAAGCATGTTGCGCGGCCATGGCTGCGGCAGTCCGTTGGCCTGGCCGGGCTGGCGGCGGTGCTGGTGGCGGTGTTTACCTTCGACAAAACCACAGTGTTCCCGGGTTGGGCGGCGCTGTTGCCGGTATTGGGCACGACGGCGTTGATCTGGTCGGGCGCCCAGGGGGAGACATGGGCTGGCCGGTTATTGAGTGTCCGGGCTCTGGTCTGGATCGGCTTGCTGTCCTACTCGTTTTACCTGTGGCATTGGCCGGTCTATGTGTATGCCAACGCGATTTCCATCGATGGTATCCAGCCGCTCGAAGCCATCGGCTGGATCGCCCTGGCGTTGGTGTTGGCGTGGCTGAGCCTGCGCTATATCGAACTGCCCTTCCGTGAAAAGCGCGTGTTTGCCAGCCGTAACTCGGTGTTGGTCGGTGGCTTGGTGTCGATTACCGTGCTGGCGATTACCGGCTCGGTAATCCGCTCGGCAGATGGTATTCCGCAGCGCCTGAGCGGCAAGGCGCTGGAATATGCGCAATCACGCGAATGGAACGCAGGGCAGTCGAAGTGCATGCACTTGAGCACCGACAAGGCGCTGACCAAGTCCTGTCTGGTGGGCGGTGAGGAAAATATTGCGGCGACAAAAATGTTCTGGGGCGACAGTCACGCCGCAGCGTTGTTGCCCGCCATCGAAGGCAATGCCAGTCGCATGGTGCAGCCAGTGTGGTTGTACAGCCTGACGGGTTGCCCGCCGATCATCGATGACAGCCTGCGCCCGCAGTGCAAGGACTTCAACCAGCGCAACATGGACCGCGTCACGAGTCTGGGGATCAAGGACGTGGTGCTGGCGGCGAATTGGAGCCTGTACGTATATGGTCGCGAAGACGGCGATGGGGATCGGCAATTCCTGCTTGATCGCAAGGACAACCCGCGTCAGTCAGAGCAGCGTATGGCCAACGCCATCAAGGCGCGTGTGGCCGAGTTGCGCGAAGCCGGCGTGCAAGTCTGGCTGTTCAAGGAAGTGCCGCTGCAGCACAAGAGCTATATCGACCGCCTGACCAGCCTGGCCCGGATCGGCCGATCAGCAGAAGGCCTTGGTCGTCCGCTCAGTGAGCATCTGGCACGCCAGCAGTTTTTCACTGACCTGTTCGGCTCGATGAGCGCCGCCGATTCCGGTGTGCACGTCATCGATCCGACGCCGCTGATGTGCAAGGAAGGGCTCTGCGCCATCGATGTCGACGGCCACTCGCAGTACAAGGATGCGGACCACCTTTCCGACGTCGGCAGTGCCCGATTGAGCCCGTTGTTTGCACCGATCTTGCTGGGTGCCAGTCAGAATTGAGCGATCCCGGGCACTGACGGGCTGCTGTTTGCCCGTCAGAGCAGGTAGGATGTACGCCTATTTTGAGGGTGCCATCGTCAATGAAATTCAAGGATCTTCGGGATTTCGTGCAGCAGCTTGAGCAGCGCGGAGAGTTGAAACGCATCCAGATTCCCGTCTCGCCGGTGCTGGAGATGACCGAGGTGTGCGACCGCACGCTACGGGCCAAGGGCCCGGCGCTGCTGTTCGAGAAACCCACCGGCTACGACATCCCGGTGCTCGGCAACCTGTTCGGCACCCCTGAGCGGGTGGCTATGGGCATGGGCGCCGAGTCGGTCAGCGAGCTGCGCGAAATCGGCAAGCTGCTGGCCTTCCTCAAGGAGCCGGAACCGCCGAAGGGCTTGAAAGACGCGTGGTCGAAACTGCCGATCTTCCGCAAGATCATCTCGATGGCACCGAAAGTCGTCAAAGACGCGGTGTGTCAGGAAGTGGTCATTGAAGGCGACGATGTCGATCTGGCGATGCTGCCGGTGCAGACCTGCTGGCCCGGCGACGTCGGCCCGCTGATCACCTGGGGCCTGACCGTCACCAAAGGCCCGAACAAGGACCGCCAGAACCTCGGTATCTACCGTCAGCAAGTGATCGGCCGCAACAAGGTGATCATGCGCTGGCTCAGCCACCGTGGCGGCGCCCTCGACTTCCGTGAGTGGTGCGAGAAGCATCCGGGTCAGCCGTTCCCGGTGTCGGTGGCCCTTGGCGCGGATCCGGCGACCATTCTCGGCGCCGTGACGCCGGTGCCGGACAGTCTTTCCGAATACGCTTTCGCAGGGCTCTTGCGCGGTAACCGTACCGAACTGGTCAAGTGCCGTGGCAACGACCTGCAAGTGCCGGCCACCGCCGAAATCATCCTCGAAGGCGTGATCCATCCGGGCGAAATGGCCGATGAAGGCCCGTACGGCGACCACACCGGTTACTACAACGAAGTCGACAGCTTCCCGGTGTTCACCGTCGAGCGCATCACCCACCGGATCAAACCGATCTACCACAGCACCTACACCGGCCGTCCGCCGGATGAGCCGGCAATCCTCGGCGTGGCGCTGAACGAAGTGTTCGTGCCGATCCTGCAAAAGCAGTTCCCGGAGATCACCGACTTCTACCTGCCGCCGGAAGGCTGCTCTTACCGCATGGCCATCGTGACCATGAAGAAGTCGTATCCGGGGCATGCCAAGCGCGTGATGCTCGGTGTCTGGTCGTTTTTGCGACAGTTCATGTACACCAAGTTCGTTATCGTCACCGACGACGATATCAATGCCCGCGACTGGAACGACGTGATCTGGGCCATCACCACGCGCATGGATCCCAAGCGCGACACGGTGATGATCGATAACACGCCGATCGACTACCTCGATTTCGCCTCGCCGATCTCCGGCCTGGGCTCGAAAATGGGCCTCGATGCCACCCACAAGTGGCCGGGCGAAACCACTCGCGAGTGGGGCCGCGTGATCGTCAAGGACGACGCCGTCACCCAACGGATCGATGCCATCTGGAATCAGTTAGGAATAGATTGATGCGTGTAACCTTGCAGCCCTCCGGAGCAGTGCTTGAGATACAGCCCGGCGAGCGGATTCTCGATGGTGCGCGGCGCCTGGGCTACGAATGCCCGCAAAGCTGCCGCAACGGCAATTGTCATGTGTGTGCGGCGCTGCTGGTTGAAGGCCGCGTTGCGCAGGACGCCAAGGTGCACGACCACGGCGAGTTCTACACTTGCATAGCCGAGCCGCTGGAAGACTGCATCCTGCTGTGGGATGGCGTGCTCGCGCTGGGAGAACTGCCGGTGCGCAGCCTGTCGTGTCAGGTCATCGAATGCCGCGATGTGGGCGGCGACACTTGGCGCGTGCATCTGCGTGCGCCGGCGGGCAAGCCACCGCGTTATCACGCCGGGCAATACTTGATGATCGAGCGCGAGAACGGCGAGAAGTCGGCGTTCTCCATGGCCTCGGCACCGCATGGCGGGCGTGATCTGGAAATCCACGTGCTGGCGCGCGAAGCCAGTGCACTGAGCCTGATCGAACAGCTGCAACGCAACGCCATGGTGCGTGTCGAGCTGCCGTTTGGCGATACGCATCTGGCCGAGCTGCCCGACGGGCCGTTGGTGCTGGTCGCCGCCGGCACCGGCATGGGCCAGATTCATGCGCTGATCGAGCATTGCCGCGCCAACGGCTTCAAACACCCGGTGCATCTGTACTGGGGCGTGCGCCGCCCAGAAGATTTTTATGAGATCGAACATTGGGACGAATGGCTGAAGTTGCCTAACCTGTTCCTGCACAAAGTCGTCAGTGATCAATGCGGCTGGGAAGGGCGCTGCGGCATGCTGCACGAGGCAGTCTGTGAAGACTTCCCTGACCTGAAACCGCTGCACGTCTACGCCAGCGGCTCGCCGGCCATGGTCTACGGCACCCTCGACGCTTTGGTCGAAGCCGGGATGGATGCCCATCAAATGCGTGCCGATGTGTTCGCTTACGCCCCGCGCTCTTGAGCCTCGTGCTGAATCCGTTATAACTCCCTATATAGCCGATCGGTATTTATGTAATTGCATAAATACCGCTAGGTTATATATCAATCAGGCAATCAATTAAGAACTGTGCCATGGCACTCAAATTGCCTTAAAACATATGTGCCTTATTGTTACAGCGGTGCGTTCTATTAAGTAATTCTTCACCCGCGGGGAGCTGAACGCTATTCGCCATGAGCGCCATTGAAAACGCTTTTCTGAATTTGAATTACCCTCCGCGGCTCGATCTTGGGCCGCAGCTGACGCACGAACAACTTCTCGCTTCCATGCAATCGACCATGGCGCGCCACAAGGGCGGGCCGGTGTGGCTGTTCGCCTATGGTTCGCTGATCTGGCGGCCGGAGTGTTCGGCGGTGGAGCGGGTGCGCGGACGTGTGCATGGCTACCATCGCGGCCTGTACCTGTGGTCGCACGAGCACCGCGGTACGCCGGAAATGCCTGGTCTGGTGTTTGGTCTGGATCGTGGCGGTTCGTGCAGTGGCTTTGCCTACCGCTTGCCGGAAGACAATCTCGATACCGCACTCTATGCGCTGTGGAAACGCGAGATGCCGGTGCCGTCCTATCGGCCACACTGGCTCAACTGCCGTCTTGAAGATGGCAGTCAGGTTCAGGCCTTGGGATTTGTGTTGGAGCGACACCTGCCCAGCTATGCCGGCAACTTGCCGGATCACGTGCTGAGCCAGGTGTTCGAAAGCGCCAGCGGGCGTTACGGCACTACTCGCGATTATGTCGAGCAGACCGCGCACGCCCTGCGCAGCCACGCCATGCCAGATCGCAATCTGGAGGCGCGGCTCAAGCGCTGTCAGTCACAGGCCGATCAAGCGACCGCTTCACGGCTCTGACTGGCGACTTGCTTGTGCCACAGCGTCGGGGCCAGGAAGGCCATCGACAGCAGGCAAGCGCCCACCAGCAGGACAAAACCACCGTCCCAGCCGAAATGGTCCACGGTGTAGCCCATCGCCGCACTGGCCGCGACCGAGCCACCCAGATAACCGAACAGGCCAGTGAAACCCGCAGCGGTGCCAGCGGCTTTCTTCGGTGCCAGCTCCAGCGCTTGCAGGCCGATCAGCATCACCGGGCCGTAGATCAGGAAGCCGATCGAGAACAGCGCGATCATGTCGACGGTTGGGTTGCCGGCCGGGTTCAGCCAATAGACCAGCGTTGCCACGGTCACCAGTGCCATGAACACCATGCCGGTCAGGCCACGGTTGCCACGGAAGATCTTGTCCGACATCCAGCCGCACAGCAGCGTGCCCGGGATACCCGCCCATTCGTAGAAGAAATAGGCCCACGAGGTTTTATCGACGGTGAAACCCTTGGCTTCCTTCAGGTACGTCGGTGCCCAGTCCAGTACGCCGTAGCGCAGTAGATAGACGAAGACGTTGGCCATGGCGATGTACCAGAGCATTTTGTTGCGCAGCACGTATTTGACGAAGATCTCTTTCGCGCTGAATTCGTCTTCGTGGCTGGCGTCGTAGCCTTCCGGGTAATCGTTCTTGTACTTCTCGATTGGCGGCAGGCCAACCGATTGCGGGGTGTCGCGCATGGTGATGAACGCGAACACCGCGACGCCCAGCGCTACCGCTGCCGGTACGTAGAACGCTGCATGCCAGTCGTTGAACAAGCCCATGCCGAGCAGGAACAGCGGGCCGATCAGGCCGCCGCCGACGTTATGCGCCACGTTCCACACGGACACCACGCCGCCACGCTCCTTCTGCGACCACCAGTGCACCATGGTCCGGCCACTTGGCGGCCAGCCCATGCCCTGGGCCCAGCCGTTGATGAACAGCAGAATGAACATCATGGTCACGCTGGACGTTGCCCAAGGCGCGAAACCGAAAATGAACATTACCCCGGCCGAGACCAGCAGGCCGAACGGCAGGAAGTAGCGCGGGTTGGAACGGTCGGACACCAGGCCCATGAGGAATTTCGACAAACCATAAGCGATGGCGATTGCCGACATCGCCAGACCCAGGTCGCCGCGGCTGTAGCCTTCGTCGATCAGGTACGGCATGGCCAGGGAAAAGTTTTTGCGCAGCAGGTAGTAACCCGCGTAGCCAAAGAAAATACCGGCGAAGATCTGCCAGCGCAGGCGTCGGTAGGTGCTGTCTATTTTTTCTTCAGGCAATGGAGCCTGATGTGCGGCAGGACGAAAGAAAGCAAACATTCAAGAGCTCCAGATTTCTTGTTTTGACTGCGGATGCGAATGTTACAGTTTCGTTACCGAAAATAGCACCGGTTCGCATCGAGCAAATAGCGGAAAATGTTGGAAGTCGCGTGTTCCTTTACGAACCTGTCGCTCAGCTGTAAGAACAGGGCGTTTTTGTCGCGCTCGGGACGTTGTGACTTAGACTCGCGATCTACAGATCGACTGATATCTCGAGATAAGCGATGACCCGGAAAGTTCGCAGGCTATTGCCCAGACTGTTGATGGTCGCAGCGGTGACTGTTTCAGTGTTGGCACTGAGCTTCGCCCAAGGTTCTGCAGCACCAGGCCTGCGCAATGTCACCGTATTGATCATCCGTCATGCAGAAAAGCCTGATGTCGGCCGAGAACTCAATGCCCGGGGCGAACAGCGCGCCGCGGCTTACGCGGACTATTTCACCTCGTTGCAGTTGGACGACCAGACACTCACACCCCAACGTCTGATCGCTACCGCCGACAGCCCGGAAAGCATCCGCCCGCGACAGACGCTGATTGCACTGTCCCAGCGCCTGCAACTGCCGATCGAGCAGCCCTACGCCAATAACGACGTCGACAAACTGGTCAGCTCGCTGCGCAAGAATAATCAGGCGAAAACCGTGCTGATCGCCTGGCACCACAGCCACATCAACAAACTGATTGCGGCGTTCGGCGGAGACGGCCCGGCACTGATCGGTCAGCCGAAATGGCCGGTGGATGTTTATGACTGGCTGATTGTTTTGCGTTTCGATGACAAGGGGCAGTTGATCAAGTCGCGTAGCGAGAAGGTTCAGGAACATCTGATGCCAGGCGATATTGCAGGCTGAAACGGTATAGGGTCCGTCAGAAAAGTTACCTTTGAGCATTCGCGTGGTGCGCTCGCCCGATTTACCGTCGTGTCTTGGGAAACGTCCTGCGTCCAAAGCAGAAGTTGCGCCATTCAGTTAAACGTCATAGCTCCGTAACCTTTGTGCTGTTGCCGGGATCGGCATTCGGGTGCTCAGGGGGCGGATCATGCGGTGGATTGTGGCGTTGCTTTTGTTGCTGGTCGGCGGTGTCGTGCAAGCGGCGGGAGCGCTGTTGATTCCCGAAGACAACCCCCGACCAATTTATCCACTGGCATTGTCCAGGGCCGGGATTACGGGAGAGGTTAAGGCTCGTTTCATCGTCAGGGCGGATGGCTCGGTCAGCGAAATCAGCATTCTGAAAAGCGACCACCCCGATCTGGCTGAAGCGGTCAGAGTTGCGCTGGTGCAGTGGCGTTTCAAGCCTTGGGCTGTAGAGGAGGACAAACCCGAAAAGCAGGAAGTCGTCGCGCCGATAGTCTTTCGGCTCGATCTGGATCAATCCATTCACGTCAACCAGCAACTGAAAGCCTTGCGATGCCGTGCAGTTAACGACAACCTCGCCAACATTGCAGAGTACTCATGGATCGATTCGACGGTGTTCGCACAAACCCGCGCCTATCTATCGAACGTCTTCCATAAAACTCAGCTACCGGAGGCACAGCGTCTGGCGATGATTGCCAGGATGAATCGGCAGGTTGAAAAGATTGTCAGGGCTTGTCGAGAGAGCCCTGCGCGCAAATTCATGAGCCTGTTGCCGGCGGATATTCGTGAGTTGCTTTGATAGCAAAGGCCAGTACAACCGAACCGGACATTCTGGCCTTTATCGAAAGGTCACTCAGCGAACCTGCACCACAACCTTGCCTACAGCCTTGCGCTGGCCAAGATCATTGATCGCCTGTGCGGCATTGCTCAGCGGATAGACCTGCGACACCAGCGGTTTCAACTTGCCCTCGGCAAACCAACCAAACAATTGCTGGAAGTTCGCCGCATTGTCTTGCGGCTGGCGCTGGGCGAAGGAGCCCCAGAACACGCCGAGTACCGCCGCGCCTTTGAGCAGGGCGAGATTGACTGGCAACTCCGGAATGCGCCCGCTGGCGAAGCCGACCACCAGCAGGCGGCCATTCCAGGCGATGGCGCGGATGGCCTGGTCGAACAGGTCGCCGCCGACCGGGTCGTAAATCACATCGGCGCCCTGGCCGTCGGTGAGGCGTTTGATTTCGTCCTTGAGGCTGGTTTCGCTGTAGTTGATCAGCTCATCGGCGCCCGCAGCCTTGGCCACCGCGAGTTTCTCGGCGCTGCTGGCGGCAGCAATCACGCGGGCGCCCATGGCTTTGCCGATTTCCACAGCCGCCAGGCCGACACCGCCGGAAGCGCCGAGCACCAGCAGGGTTTCGCCCGGTTGCAGGTTGGCGCGTTGCTTGAGCGCGTGCATCGAGGTGCCGTAGGTCATGCTGAAGGCGGCAGCGATATTGAAGTCCATCGACGGCGGGATCGGCAGCACGTTATAGCCCGGTACCGCGACCTGTTCGGCGAAGCTGCCCCAACCGGTCAGCGCCATGACCCGGTCACCAACCTTGAGGTGGCTGACCTTTTCCCCGACTTCGCGGACCACGCCTGCGGCTTCTCCGCCCGGCGAGAACGGGAAGGGCGGCTTGAACTGGTATTTGCCCTCGATGATCAGCGTGTCCGGGAAGTTGACCCCGGCGGCGTGCACGTCCAGCAGGATTTCGTTCTTCTTCAGGGCGGGACTGGCGACGTCTTCCAGCACCAGCGATTCGGCAGGGCCGAAGGCTTTGCACAGCACGGCTTTCATCAGGGCTATTCCTTTGGGAGTGATGGCCGATAAGTGTAGGTGTGTCAGTCAACGGGTCAACGAGCATGCCCGGCCCTGATAGTCAGCCATAAGCTTGTGCTTGCGCGGCGGGTCGTTATGCTAGGCCGCAAACCGGATAAGGAGCGAATTGTGAAAGCGTGGATCATGTTGTTGCTGGCCCTGTCTCTGCCTGTGGCAGCGCTGGCCGAAGAAGCCAAAGAAGGCGAGGCGCCGAAGGTCAACTACATCACCCTGAGCCCGCCATTTGTGGGCAACTACGGGCTGGACGGCACGCCGAAGCTCAAGGTCTACAAGGCCGATGTGGCATTGCGCGTGACTGGTGAAGAAGCGACCAAACTGGTCAAGGCCAACGAGCCGCTGATCCGTAATCAACTGGTGGCGCTGTTCACTCAGCAGACCTCTGATGCGATGGCCAGCATCGAAGGCAAGGAAAAGCTGCGTCAGGAAGCGTTGAAGCAGACCCAGCAAGTGATGAATGACGAGACCGGCAAGCCGGTGGTTGAAGATCTGTTGTTCAACAACCTGATCATTCAATAAATCTTCTGTTGTCCGGGCCGGCCTCATCGCTGGCAGCCAGCTCCCACAAGGTTCTGCGGCGATCACAATATTGTGTTCCATCGCAAATCCTGTGGGAGCTGGCTTGCCAGCGATTGCATTATGGCAGGCGCCAAATAAATCAGGGTTTGAGGGTGATCACCGCCGCCCACTGCTCAGCCGTCACCGGCATCACCGACAACCGCGAACCCTTCTGCACCAACGGCATCTCGGCCAACGCGGTCTGCTGCTTCAAATAATCCAGCTTCAACACCCGCGCAAACGTCTCGACGTGTTCAACGTCAATCGCGCTCCAGGCATTTTTCTCCGCTGTAGCCTTCGGGTCGAAGTAATGACTTTCCGGCTCCAGTGCGGTGGGATCCGGGTACGCCGCTGCGATTATTTTGCCGATTCCGGCAATTCCCGGCTCCGGGCAACTGGAATGGTAAAAAAAGAACTCATCGCCCACCGCCATCGCACGCAGGAAGTTGCGCGCCTGATAGTTGCGAACCCCGTCCCAGCGCGCTTTGCCGAGTTTTTCCAGACCTTTGATCGAGAGTTCGTCGGGCTCGGACTTCATCAGCCAATAGGCCATGGTTTTGTGCTCCTGAAACGGTCATTGGGCAGGTTGTCGGGCAATTTTATGACAAACCGACAGTCGGTTGACGTCAGCGTTTGCGCGCAGGTTCACGTTGTCGCAAAATGCCGGCCTTTAAAGCTTGACGCTGCTGCACGGCCTACAAACGGAAACCGCTGCTGTCATCGTGATGATGTGCCTTGAGGGGGGCAATCGATGAAACGCAAACCGGATTTACTATGGACTTTGGTAATTTTGTTCGGCCTGGGCGTCGTGACCACCGGTTACGCGCAGAGCCTGTGGGCCAATAAGGCCGATGCGCCGATCGAAGTTGCGCAACAGGTTCAACAGTCGACAGCCTTCAAGCGCTGAAACGGCTTTTTCGACGCCGCTGATCTGCGCGGCGTCCTATCCTGCGAAATACCACGCCTTGTCGCTGACTGTGCCCTGTAACGGTACATCCCAACTCGCCTGCGCCAACCTCTCGACCTTCTGACATTCATGGGCCAGCCCCAGCAACGTCGGCTTGCGCCAGCTTTTGCGTCGAGCCAGATACGCCAGGCTGCGATCATAGAAACCGCCGCCCATGCCCAGTCGCCCGCCGACATCGTCAAACCCTACCAACGGCAACAACACCAGATCCAGCGCCCAGACCTTGCGTTGCTGTGCCAGATTGGCCCGTGGCTCGAGAATGCGGAAGCGATTGGGTTTGAGTTTTTCCCCGGGACGAATGCGCTGGAAAACCATCTTGGTCCGCGGCCAGGCGCTGAGCACCGGCAGGTAGGTCGCTTTGCCCCGACGCTGGGCTTCACGCAGCAGCAGGCGCGGATCGATTTCACCGTCGGTGGGCAAATACAAAGAGATGTGTCTGGCCCGGCGAAAGTGCGGGTCTTGCGCCAATTGCCGGTACAGGCCCTTGGCAGCCTGGCGTTGTTCGCTTTTGCTCAGCGAACGGCGCGCCTTGCGCAGCAGGCGGCGGAGTTGCGGGCGGGGCAGCAGCGCGGGTTCGGTCATGGTTCGGCTTCGGCAGGATGGGTGCAAAAACGTACGCATAAAAAATCCGATGTCGGTTTTCACCGACATCGGATTCGAATCAGGCTCCCCGGATGAACCGCTGTCAACTTAGCCCTTGAACCCGAAAGTTCAAGGTGGAAGATGCAGTAGACTTTAAGGCTTTCCGTCTAGCGGACATGCACACCAGCCCAACGTGCAACTTCCAGGGTAGTGCGAATCGGCTCAGGGACATCGTCAACTGGCAAGCACCCCAGGGAGTGCCGCGAGTATACCGCAAGCGGCCAGTCGAATCAGCCCTTGGTGGTGGTCTGATCGTCGGCGAGCACCAGATCGACACGATCAAGCAAGTCGCGCACCTGTTCACGGGTCGAACCGCTGGCCTGGATGTCCGGGCGCTCTTCTTTGTGCAAGAGGTCGTGAGTGATGTTCAGCGCGGCCATCACAGCAATGCGATCGGCGCCGATGACTTTGCCGCTGCTGCGGATTTCGCGCATCTTGCCATCCAGGTAGCGCGCGGCGCTGACCAGATTGCTGCGTTCTTCCTGCGGACAGATGATCGAATACTCTTTATCGAGGATCTGCACGGTGACGCTATTGCTTGAACTCATGAGTCTTGCTCCAGGGCCTTGAGGCGCGAAATCATCGATTCGACCTTACGCCGGGCGATTTCGTTTTTTTCAATGAGGTGAGCGCGTTCCTCGCGCCAGGTCTTTTCCTGAGCTAGTAAGAGTGCGTTTTGGCTCTTAAGTTGCTCGACTCGGCCAATCAGCAGTTCGAGTCTGGCCATCAGCGCTTGCAGGTCGGTGTCTTCCATTGTGTCCACTGGGTCGGAGTCTGTCTGATGGGATAGCTGGCGGACAGCCTTTAATAGTCTTGGCGAGTCTGTCGATGTAGGATACAAGGCCTTCATTCTAGACATAGCGCCGTCTGGCGCCTAGCTGCCCATGACCATTGCGAATTCCCCGTACCAAGCCTTTGCCACCCTGCTGACTTCCAGCGGCCACAACGTCTCGCCTGCCGAACTGCACGGCGTGCTGCTCGGACGCAGCTGCGCCGGTGCCGGCTTCGATAACGAAGGCTGGTTGATCGACGCCGCCGAACTGCTCGAAGGCGATATCCAGGACAACGTCCGTAACGCCTTGATCGGCCTGCAAGAGATGGTCAAAGGTGAACTGACCGGCGACGACGTCACTGTCGTCCTGCTGCTGCCGACCGATGATGCGCCACTGGCCGACCGCGCCGCTGCACTGGGCGAATGGTGCCAGGGCTTCCTCAGCGGTTTCGGCCTGAACTGCCGCGACAGCAGCATGCTCAGCACGGAAGCCACCGAAGTGCTGCAGGACTTGGCGGCCATTTCTCAGGTGCAAGACGCCCTCGAAGAATCCGAAGACGGCGAGACCGACTACATGGAAGTCATGGAGTACCTGCGCGTCGCGCCGCTGCTGCTGTTCTCGGAAACCAAGAAAGCCGACGTGCCGCCAGCCGCCAAGCCGTCGCTGCATTAATCGCGTGCCAGGGAAAGCCATCTGCCCATGACCCATATCCCGAAAGCGGAATACAGCCGTCGCCGCAAGGCCCTGATGGCGCAGATGGAACCCAACAGCATTGCGATTTTGCCCGCCGCCGCGGTGGCCATTCGCAACCGCGACGTCGAGCACGTCTACCGCCAGGACAGTGACTTCCAGTACCTCAGCGGGTTTCCCGAGCCGCAAGCCGTCATCGTTTTGATGCCCGGCCGCGAGCACGGCGAATACGTGCTGTTCTGCCGTGAACGCAACGCCGAACGCGAATTGTGGGACGGCTTGCGCGCAGGCCAGGAGGGCGCGATCCGCGACTTCGGCGCCGACGACGCTTTCCCGATCACCGACATCGACGACATCCTCCCCGGCCTGATCGAAGGCCGTGACCGGGTGTATTCGGCGATGGGCAGCAACCCCGAATTCGATCGCCACTTGATGGACTGGATCAACGTCATCCGCTCCAAGGCGCATCTTGGCGCCCAGCCGCCGAACGAATTCGTTGCCCTGGATCATCTGCTGCACGACATGCGCCTGTATAAATCGGCGGCGGAAGTGAAGGTGATGCGCGAAGCCGCACGGATCTCGGCGCAAGCCCACATCCGCGCGATGCAAGCCAGTCGGGCCGGGCTCCACGAGTACAGCCTCGAAGCCGAACTCGACTACGAATTCCGCAAGGGCGGGGCGAAAATGCCCGCGTACGGTTCCATCGTCGCCGCCGGGCGCAACAGCTGCATCCTGCATTACCAGCAGAATGACGCAGTGCTCAAGGACGGCGATCTGGTGTTGATCGACGCTGGCTGCGAGATCGATTGCTACGCCAGCGACATCACCCGCACCTGGCCGGTCAACGGCAAGTTTTCGCCCGAGCAGAAAGCGATCTACGAATTGGTACTGGCCTCGCAGGAAGCCGCGTTCGCTGAAATCGCCCCGAACAAGCACTGGAATCAGGCGCACGAAGCCACGGTTCGAGTGATTACCACGGGGCTGGTGAAGCTCGGATTGCTGCAAGGCGAGGTCGATGAATTGATCGCCAGTGAAGCCTACAAAGCTTTCTATATGCACCGCGCCGGTCACTGGCTGGGCATGGATGTACACGACGTCGGCGAGTACAAGGTCGGCGGCGAATGGCGCGTGCTGGAAGTCGGCATGGCGCTGACCGTGGAACCGGGCATCTACATCGCTCCGGATAATCAGAACGTTGCGAAGAAATGGCGCGGCATCGGCGTGCGCATCGAGGACGACGTGGTGGTGACCAAAACCGGTTGTGAAATCCTCACTAGCGGCGTGCCGAAAACCGTCGCCGACATCGAAGCGCTGATGGCGCAAGCAAGGACACACGCGGCATGAGTCGAGTCAATCTGGCAATCATCGGTGGCGGTCTGGTCGGCGCCAGTCTGGCGTTGGCCTTGCAGGCCGGCGCCAAGGCGCGAGGTTGGAAGATCGTGCTGATCGAGCCGTTCGCTCCGGGCGACAGCTGGCAGCCGAGCTACGACGCACGTTCATCGGCGCTGTCCTTCGGTTCGCGACAGATTTATCAACGGCTGGGCGTGTGGCAGGAAATCTCCCGCCGCGCCGAGCCGATCAAACAGATTCACGTCTCCGACCGTGGCCGCTTCTCTACCGCGCGTTTGTCAGCGATGGAAGAGGGTGTGCCAGCGCTCGGTTACGTGGTGGAAAACGCCTGGCTCGGCCAGTGCCTGTGGCAGCACATCGATAAAGACGTGATCAGTTGGCGCTGCCCGGCGGAAGTCACGCGCATGGAGCCGCTGCCCGATGGCTATCGCCTGACCATCAACGATGAAACCACCCTTGAGTGCGACCTCGCAGTGCTCGCCGATGGCGGTCGCTCCGGTCTGCGCGAGCAGTTGGGTATCAACGTGCGCAAGCGTCCGTACAACCAGAGTGCGCTGATCGCCAACATCACCCCGAGCGAAGCGCACAACGGCATGGCCTTCGAGCGCTTCACTGACGAAGGGCCGATGGCGCTGCTGCCGCTGCCGGACAACCGCTGCGCACTGGTCTGGACGCGTCTGGGCATGGACGCGCAGCGCTTGGCCGATTTGAGCGAGCGCGATTTCCTCAGCGAATTGCAGGGTGTGTTCGGTTATCGCCTCGGAACTTTGAAGCAGGTTGGCGCACGGCATTTGTATCCGCTGATGCTGGTCGAAGCCGAAGAGCAGGTGCGTTCGCATCTGGCCGTGCTCGGTAATGCCGCGCATAGCCTGCACCCGATAGCCGGGCAGGGTTTCAACCTCTCGCTGCGTGATGCCGATGCCTTGGCCGCCGCGTTGTTGTCCAGTGAAAAGCCGCTGGGCGACTTCGCCACGTTGCAGGCTTATCGCGAGCGGCAGCGCCTCGATCAGGACCTCACCGTCGGTTTTTCCGATCAGGTCACGCGGCTGTTCGGCAGCACGCAGCCGCTGGTTTCGCTGGGGCGCAACATCGGTTTGCTCGGTCTCGATCTGTTGCCGCCGGCCAAGCGCTGGTTTGCGCGTCAGGCCATGGGTTTGGGAACGCGTCCGGATGCGTAACTGGTTGATCCGTTCGTTCGGCAAGGCGCGGTTGATGCGCTGGATCATGACGTTCTACCCACCATATCTAGGCGCCGGTGTTCGGGTTCGGCACATCAGCGATGATTTTCGCGACGTGCAGGTGTCGATGGGGCTCGGCTGGTACAACCGCAACTACGTCGGCACGCAGTTTGGCGGCAGTCTGTATTCGATGGTCGATCCGTTCTTCATGCTGATGCTCATGGAAAACCTCGGATCGAAGTACATCGTCTGGGACAAGGCTGCCGACATCGATTTCATTGCGCCGGGCAAAGGCCCGGTGTTCGCCCGGTTCACGATCGACGAGACCTTGCTCGCCGAGGTTCGCCGGCAGACCGCCAATGGCGAAAAGTACCTGCCGCAGTTGCAGGTCGACATTCATGACGGCGCCGGCAATCTGGTGGCGCGGGTCGGTAAAACCCTTTACGTGCGGCTCAAGCCGCAAGCGAGACAGGCTTAAAGCATGGAAATGCGCGCAGATCTGCTGATTGTCGGAGCCGGAATGGTCGGCAGCGCCTTGGCGTTGGCGCTGCAGGACAGCGGCCTGGAAGTCCTGCTGCTCGATGGCAGCCCGCTGAGCGTCAAACCGTTCGATGCCGACGCGGCGTTTGAACCGCGCGTGAGCGCCTTGTCGGCCGCCAGTCAGCGGATTCTCGAACGCCTTGGCGTGTGGGACGGCATCGCCAAACGCCGCAGCAGCCCGTACACCGACATGCACGTCTGGGACGGCAGCGGCACCGGGCAGATTCATTTCTCGGCGAGCAGCGTGCATGCCGTGGTACTCGGTCATATCGTCGAAAACCGCGTGGTGCAGGATGCCTTGCTCGACCGTTTGCACGATTGCGATCTGGGCATGCTGGCCAATGCGCGGCTGGAACAGATGCGCCGCTCGGGCGATGACTGGCTGCTGACGCTGGCCGATGGTCGACAGTTACGCGCGCCGCTGGTGATTGCCGCTGACGGCGCCAATTCGGCAGTGCGACGTCTGACCGGTGTGGCGACGCGTGAGTGGGATTATCTGCACCACGCCATCGTCACCAGTGTGCGCAGCAGCAAACCGCACCAGATGACCGCGTGGCAGCGTTTTACCGATCACGGGCCGTTGGCGTTTTTGCCATTGGAACGTGACGGGCAGCAGGATTGGTGTTCGATCGTCTGGTCGACCACGCCGAGCGAGGCCGAGCGTTTGATGGCGCTGGATGAAGCGGATTTCTGCCGTGAGCTGGAGCGCGCCTTTGAGGGGCGTCTTGGTGAGGTAATCAGTGCTGACCCGCGACTGTGCGTGCCGCTGCGTCAGCGCCACGCCAAACGCTATGTGGCTGAAGGCTTGGTGTTGATCGGCGATGCGGCGCACACCATTCACCCGTTGGCGGGGCAGGGTGTGAATCTGGGTTTCCTTGATGCGGCGGTGCTCGCTGAAGTGCTGTTGCAGGCGGCGGAACGCGGTGAGCGTTTGGCCGATGTGAAGGTGTTGAGCCGTTACGAGCGTCGGCGCATGCCGCATAACCTGGCGTTGATGGCGGCGATGGAAGGGTTTGAGCGGTTGTTTCAGGCTGATCCGTTGCCGGTGCGTTGGTTAAGGAATGCCGGGTTGAAGCTGGTTGAGCAGATGCCGGAGGCGAAGGCGTTATTTGTGCGGGAGGCCCTCGGGTTGACGGGTGATCTTCCGGCGCTCGCAAAGCCTTGATCTTTTCGTTGCTGCTGATGGCCTCATCGCGAGCAGGCTCACTCCTACAGGGGGGGCGGTCAATCATGCAACATCTGGTAACTCCTTCAAAAAGAGTTCGATTGAGGTGGTAAATGTGAGTCCTTATCATTTGGCCCACATTTCCCGACCGAGAGACCACTCCCATGTTGGCACCCAAGCGTCTTCTGACCGCACTGGCCTTGACCCTGATCGGCAGCACCACGGCCCAGGCCGCTGATGAGGTGGTGGTTTACTCGTCGCGCATCGATGAACTGATCAAACCGGTCTTCGATGCCTACACCGCCAAGACCGGGGTGAAGATCAAGTTCATCACCGACAAGGAAGCGCCGCTGATGCAGCGCATCAAGGCCGAAGATGAAAACGCCACCGCCGACCTGCTGCTCACCGTCGACGCTGGTAACCTCTGGCAGGCCGAGCAGATGGGCATCTTGCAGCCGTTCACCTCGAAAACCATCGACGCCAATATTCCCCTGCAATATCGCTCGTCCACTCACGCCTGGACTGGCCTGAGCCTGCGCGCGCGGACCATCGCCTATTCCACCGAACGCGTGAAACCGGGCGAACTGACCACTTACGAAGCGCTGGCCGACAAGAACTGGGAAGGGCGCCTGTGCCTGCGCACGGCGAAGAAGGTCTACAACCAGTCGCTGACCGCGACCATGATCGAAGTCCATGGCGCCGAGAAGACCGAGAAGATCCTCAAGGGCTGGGTCAACAACCTGTCCACCGACGTGTTCTCCGATGACGTTGCGGTGCTCGAAGCGATCAACGCCGGGCAGTGCGACGTCGGTATCGTCAACACGTACTACTACGGCCGCCTGCACAAGCAGAAACCGGAGTTGCCGGTGAAACTGTTCTGGCCGAACCAGGCCGATCGTGGTGTGCACGTGAACCTGTCCGGCATTGGCTTGACCAAACATGCGCCGCACCCGGAAGCGGCCAAGGCTTTGGTTGAGTGGATGACCACGCCTGAGGCGCAGAAGATTTTTGCTGATGTGAACCAGGAGTTCCCGGCCAACCCGGCGGTGGCGCCTTCGGAAGAAGTAGCGGCGTGGGGCAAGTTCATTGCCGATACGTTGCCGGTGGAAGTGGCGGGCAAGCGTCAGGCTGAAGCGATCCGGATGATGGATCGGGCGGGTTGGAATTGAGGCTTTTCCGATAGACTTGTCTGCTTCAAGATCGCAGCCCCTCACCCCAGCCCTCTCCCAAGGGAGAGGGAGCCGATCTGTGTTGTTTTCGAAACTTGAGTTCGACTCAATATCTCAGTTCGATGTAGCTTGCATGAGCACCTCACCCTAGCCCTCTCCCTTTGGGAGAGGGCTAGGGTGAGGGCAACAATCCCAACCTGAAATACCTAATCCAAGAACACCCCAATCCCCCCAGAGACCCAAAAGTGGCCCACCCCGCCCAACGCCGCTGGTACCCCATCGTCTTCGCCATCGCCGCGCTGGTGCTGTTGCCCCTGAGTGTCCTGCTGCTCTCCTGGCAAACCATCGATCAGCAGATCTGGTCGCACTTGTGGCAAACCCAGATGCCACGCCTGCTGGGCAACACTCTGACGCTGGTCGTCGGCGTCGGTGTCGGTGTGACGCTGCTCGGTGTCAGCCTCGCCTGGCTCACCAGCCTCTGCGAATTCCCCGGGCGGCGCTGGCTCGACTGGGCACTGATGCTGCCTTTCGCCATTCCCGCCTATGTGTTGGCCTTCGTTTTCGTCGGCCTGCTCGACTTCGCCGGCCCTGTGCAGACCTTGCTGCGCGAATGGTTCGGCACCGGTCTGCGCCTGCCACGGGTGCGCTCCACCAGCGGGGTGATCATCGTGCTGGTGCTGGTCTTCTATCCCTATGTTTACCTGCTGGCGCGCACGGCGTTCCTCGCGCAGGGCAAGGGCTTGATGGAAGCGGCGCGGGTGCTCGGGCAATCACCGTGGCAAGCCTTCTGGCGCGTGGCATTGCCGATGGCGCGGCCAGCCATCGGTGCGGGTGTGGCGCTGGCGCTGATGGAAACCCTGGCGGATTTCGGCGCGGTGTCGGTGTTCAACTTCGACACCTTCACCACGGCGATCTACAAAACCTGGTACGGCTTCTTCAGCCTGTCGAGCGCGGCGCAACTGGCCAGCCTGTTGCTGCTGGTGGTGATGCTGGTGCTCTACGGTGAACGCCGTGCGCGCGGGGCTAATCGGGCAAGCAACGAGCGGCCACGGGTCAAGGCGCTGTACCACCTGCGTGGATTCAAGGCGCTCGCGGCGATGAGCTGGTGCGGATTGGTCTTCGCCTGCGCTTTTGTCATCCCGATGCTGCAACTGATCGTCTGGTTCTGGCAGCGTGGACGTTTCGATCTGGATGAGCGTTACGCCGGGCTGATCCTGCACACCCTGTATCTGGGCGGCATGGCGGCGCTGATTACGGTCAGTGTTGCCCTACTGCTAGCGTTCGCTCGGCGACTGGCGCCGACGCCAGCGATCAACTCCGGGGTTGGTCTGGCCAACCTCGGTTACGCCTTGCCGGGTTCGGTGCTGGCGGTGTCGATCATGCTGGCGCTCAGTTATCTGGACCGTGAGCTGGTGATCCCACTGTCAGGCTGGTTCGGCGGCGCTGCCAAACCGCTGCTGCTCGGCAGTCTGGCCGCTCTGCTGATGGCCTATCTGGTGCGCTTCATCGCTGTCGCGTACGGCCCGCTGGAAAACAGCTTGGCGCGTATACGGCCATCTTTGCCCGAAGCAGCACGTAGCCTCGGTGTCAGTGGGCCGCGACTGTTTTTCAAAGTGTATCTGCCACTGTTGCTGCCCGGCACGCTGAGCGCCGCGTTGCTGGTGTTCGTCGATGTGCTCAAGGAAATGCCCGCGACCCTGCTGATGCGCCCGTTTGGCTGGGACACGCTGGCGGTGCGGATCTTTGAAATGACCAGCGAAGGCGAATGGGCACGGGCGTCATTGCCGGCGTTGACGCTGGTTCTGGTCGGCTTATTGCCGGTCATCGGACTGATTCGCCGTTCTGCGCACAGAAACACTTAGTCGTCAGTCCTGAATCATGCGGCTACAATGCGCGGCATTCGGTGCGGTTAGTCTGACAGACCTGTTCGCTGGAATCGGCTGAGAGCCTTCTATTTCAAGGCTTTCACCCGTGCAGCGGCTGTCCGCACCTTCGCCACGCCCGGAAGGAGAAACCCATGGGACAGCGTACGCCTCTGTATGACCTGCATCTCGCCTTAGGCGCGAAGATGGTCGATTTTGGCGGTTGGGACATGCCACTGCATTACGGGTCGCAGGTCGAGGAGCACCACGAAGTGCGCCGCGATTGCGGGGTGTTCGATGTATCCCACATGACCGTGATCGATGTCACCGGCAGTCAGGCCAAGGCCTGGCTTCAGCATCTGCTGGCCAATGATGTCGACCGCCTGCACCGCCCCGGCCGTGCGTTGTACAGCACCATGCTCAACGAGCGCGGCGGCATCGTCGATGACATGATCGTCTATCGTCTCGATGACTGTTATCGCCTGGTGTTCAATGCCTCCACTCGCGATCAGGATCTGGCCTGGATGAACGCGCAGCGCGGCGATTACGACGTGCAACTGCACGAACGCGCCGAACTGGCGATGCTCGCCATTCAAGGTCCGCAGGCCCGGCACAAGATTGCCGAACTGGTGACCCAGTCGCGCGCCACGCTGATCCAGCACCTCAAACCCTTCGAAGGCTATACCGATGGCGACTGGTTTATCGCCCGGACCGGTTATACCGGTGAGGATGGTCTGGAAATCTGTCTGCCGGCCAGTCAGGCGCCGGGGTTCTTCAACGATCTGGTCGGTGCCGGCATTTCCCCGATCGGCCTCGGTGCCCGCGACACTCTGCGGGTTGAAGCCGGTATGAACCTTTACGGTCAGGACATTCATCAAGACGTTTCGCCGCTGGCCTCGAACATGGCCTGGAGCATTGCCTGGGAACCGACTACGCGCCAGTTCATCGGCCGCGCCGCGCTGGAAGCGGAAAAAGCCGCCGGTGTTGCACACAAACTGGTCGGCCTGGTGCTGGAAGAGCGCGGTGTTTTGCGCGCTCATCAAGTGGTTCGCATCGCTGATGTTGGCGAAGGGGAGATCACCAGTGGTAGTTTCTCTCCTACGCTAAGCAAATCGATTGCCCTGGCGCGTGTGCCGATGGCCACCGCCGACCGCGCCGAAGTGGAAATCCGTGGCAAGTGGTACCCGGTACGAGTGGTCAAACCGACCTTCGTACGCCATGGCAAAACTTTGATCTAACCTTTTCCGGCGGGCAGCCCGCTGACAATTTCTTGAGGACACCGAAGATGAGCGATATCCCTGCCGAACTGCGTTTTGCCGAAAGTCACGAATGGGCGCGTCTGGAAGCCGACGGCACCGTAACTGTGGGCATCAGCGATCACGCGCAGGAAGCGCTGGGCGATGTGGTGTTTGTCGAGCTGACCGAAGTGGGCAAGGTGTTCGCTGCCGGTGATCAATCCGGTGTGGTCGAGTCGGTGAAAGCCGCTTCCGATATCTATTCGCCGGTCAGCGGTGAAGTCATCGCGATCAACGAAGAACTGGGCGCCTCGCCCGAGCTGCTGAACTCCGACCCGTATGGCGCGTGGATCTTCAAGCTCAAGCCAAGCGACAAGGCTGAGCTGGACAAGCTGCTGGATGCTGCAGCGTACAAGGCTGCCATCGGCGAGTAAGCGTTAAGCAACACCCCAAAGCCCCGACTTGTCGGGGCTTTTTTTTAGGATCAAAAGATCGCAGCCTTCGGCAGCTCCTACAGGAGGATGGTGTACATCTTGTAGGAGCTGCCGAAGGCTGCGATCTTTTGATCTTCAAGGGCACTGCTATGCTGGTTTGACCGTGTTGCATTGACGCCGAGCGCCAGCCAAGAGAGAGCCCGTCATGTCCCAGTTGCCGTCCCTGAGCCAGTTACGCGACCCCGACGCTTTTCTGCGCCGTCACCTCGGCCCCGATGCTGCCGAACAGCAGGCGATGCTCGACAGCCTCGGCCTCGGTAGTCGAATCGAACTGATCGAGCAAACGGTGCCGCCAGGCATTCGCTTCAATCGCGCGCTCGACCTGCCGGCGGCGCTGGATGAACAAGCCGCGCTGGCCAAGCTGCGCAGTTACGCCGAGCAGAATCAGGTCTGGACCAGCCTGATCGGTATGGGCTACCACGGTACCCTGACGCCAACCGTCATCCTGCGCAGCGTGCTGGAAAATCCCGGTTGGTACACCGCGTACACGCCATATCAGCCCGAGATCGCGCAGGGCAGACTCGAAGCGCTGCTGAATTTTCAGCAGCTGACCATCGACCTCACCGGCCTCGAATTGGCCAATGCGTCGCTGCTCGATGAAGCCACGGCAGCGGCGGAAGCCATGGCACTGGCCAAGCGTGTGGCGAAGTCGAAGAGCAATCTGTTTTTCGTCGATGAGAACTGCCACCCGCAAACCATTTCCGTGGTGCAGACCCGTGCCGAAGGCTTCGGTTTCGAGCTGATCATCGACGCTGTGGATAACTTGAAGCAGCATCAGGTGTTTGGCGCGCTGCTGCAATATCCGGACACTCATGGCGAGGTTCGCGACCTGCGTCCGGCGATCGATCACTTGCATGCGCAACAGGCATTGGCTTGTGTCGCTACTGATTTATTGAGCTTGCTACTGCTGACACCCCCGGGAGAGTTGGGCGCGGATGTGGTGTTCGGTTCCTCGCAGCGTTTTGGTGTGCCAATGGGTTATGGCGGCCCGCACGCGGCGTTCTTTGCCAGCCGCGAGGAATACAAAAGGGCGATTCCCGGGCGGATTATCGGTGTGTCGAAAGATGCCCGGGGCAACGTCGCGTTGCGCATGGCATTGCAAACCCGCGAGCAACATATCCGCCGCGAGAAGGCCAATTCGAACATCTGCACCGCACAAGTCCTGCTGGCCAACATCGCCAGTTTCTACGCGGTCTATCACGGCCCGGAAGGCTTGAAACGCGTGGCCCAGCGTGTGCACAGGCTGACCTGCATTCTGGCGGCAGGGCTTCAGCGCAAAGGGATCAACCGGATCAATGCGCAATTCTTCGACACGCTGACGCTGGACGTCGGCGGTGCGCAAACGGCGATCATCGAGAGTGCTCAGGCTGCGCAGATCAACCTGAGGATTCTCGGACGTGGGCGGGTAGGACTGAGCCTCGACGAAACCTGCGATGAAACCACCGTCGCCAAACTGTTCGATGTATTGCTCGGGGCTGATCATGGGTTGACCGTCGCCGATCTCGACGCCGAGGCGCTGACCTCAGGCATCCCCGACAACCTTCAACGCCAAACACCGTATCTGCGTCATCCGGTGTTCAATGCGCATCACAGCGAAACCGAGATGCTGCGCTACCTCAAGCAACTGGAAAACAAGGATCTGGCGCTCAACCAGTCAATGATCCCGCTGGGCTCCTGCACCATGAAACTCAACGCCACCAGCGAAATGATCCCGATCACCTGGCCGCAGTTCGCTAACCTGCATCCGTTCGTGCCGCGTGAGCAGGCGGTCGGTTATACGTTGATGATCGAAGAACTGGAGCGCTGGCTCTGCGCAATCACCGGGTTCGATGCTATTTGCATGCAACCCAACTCCGGCGCCCAAGGCGAGTACGCCGGGTTGCTGGCGATCCGCAAATATCACGAGAGCCGTCAGCAGGGCGCGCGGGATATCTGCCTGATTCCGTCCTCGGCCCATGGCACCAACCCGGCCTCGGCGCAAATGGCCGGGATGCGTGTGGTGATCGTTGAGTGCGACGAGGCGGGCAACGTCGATCTGCAGGATCTGAAAGCGAAAGCCGCCGAGGCTGGGGATAAGTTGTCGTGCCTGATGGCGACTTATCCGTCGACCCATGGTGTGTACGAGGAGGGCATCAGCGAGATCTGCGAGGTTATCCACAAACATGGCGGTCAGGTGTACATGGACGGCGCCAACCTCAATGCGCAGGTCGGGCTGGCGCGGCCGGGGGACATCGGCGCCGACGTGTCGCACATGAATTTGCACAAGACTTTTTGCATTCCCCATGGTGGCGGTGGGCCGGGCATGGGGCCGATCGGTATTCGTGCGCACCTGGCGCCGTTCGTCGCCAATCATCCGGTGGTGCCAATCGATGGGCCGTTGGCGCAGAACGGCGCCGTCAGCGCAGCACCGTGGGGCAGCGCGAGCATTTTGCCGATCAGCTGGATGTACATCGCCATGATGGGGCCGCAGCTGGCCGATGCCAGTGAAGTGGCGATCCTGGCGGCGAATTACCTGGCGCAGCATTTATCCGGCGCGTTCCCGGTGTTGTACACAGGACGCAACGGGCGTGTGGCTCATGAATGCATTCTCGACCTGCGACCGTTGAAAACGCAGACCGGCATCAGTGAGGAAGACGTAGCCAAGCGTCTGATGGATTACGGCTTCCATGCACCGACCATGTCATTCCCGGTACCGGGGACTTTGATGGTCGAGCCGACCGAGAGTGAATCCAAAGCAGAGCTGGACCGATTTATTGGTGCAATATTGAGTATTCGCGCGGAAATCACTGAGGTGCAGAACGGCAACTGGCCGACCGAGGACAACCCGCTGAAACGCGCGCCGCATACCCTGGCGGATGTCACCGGGGTGTGGGAGCGGCCGTACAGCATCGAGCAAGGAATTACCCCGGATGCGCACACGAAAGCGCACAAGTATTGGCCGGCGGTGAATCGGGTCGACAATGTCTACGGCGATCGCAACCTGTTCTGCGCCTGCGTCCCGGTGGACGACTACCGCTGATACTTAGGTCCACTCAGTTCCCCTGTAGGAGTGAGCCTGCTC
>NZ_AKJR01000274.1:0-7536 GCF_000282235.1 Pseudomonas sp. GM24
GAGCGTGGGAACGATCATTACGCGGGGGACATTTCCTGTGCCAAGCCGAGGAACGCCGCCGGCAACCGCGCGCCCTTGCGCTCCTTCAGGCAATACAGATACTCAGGAATCTGCGGCGCATTCTCGATCGTCAGCACGCGCAATTGCGGATCATGCGGCACTTCCTGCCGGGCAATAATGCTGATGCCGATATTGCGCAACACCGCCTCACGAATCGACTCACGGCTGCCGATCTCCAGTAACGGCCCGAAGCTCACCCCGGCACTCGCCAGCAACTCTTCCGTCAGCCGCCGCGTCGTCGAACCCGACTCACGCATCAACAAGGTATGCCCGGCCAGTGCGCTCAACGCCACATGCTCCTGCGCCGCCAGCGGATGATTGCGATGCACCGCCAGTACCAGCGGATCAGTGCCAAGCACCCGCCGAATCAACCGCGCGTCATCGAGCAATTGCGACGACGCAGCGATGTCCACCCGGTAATCCTCCAGCGCTTCGAGCACCTGCTGCGAATTACCGATTTCCACCGATACTTCCACTTGCGGCAAGCGCTCGCGGAAGGTTTTCACCAGATCGAGGATGTAATACGGCGCCGTAGCGGCAATCCGTAACGTGCCCTGCACCTGACCGCTGTTGCGTAGGAAAAACTCGATGTCGGCTTCCTGCTGCAACAGCGTCTTGACCATCGGCAGCAGCCGCGCGCCTTCGTCACTGACGCTCAGGCGCCGGCCGCCGCGGTAGAACAGCTCCACCGAATACTGACTTTCCAGATTGCGGACCTGCGTGGTCACGGTCGGTTGGCTGAGGCCGAGTTTTTTCGCCGCCAGCGTAATGCTGCCCAGGCGGGCGACCATGTAAAACGCTTTCAGCTCGGCACTCAGCACAACCATCCCTCATCGTTTATTTGCGCAACAGGCGCAAACCGTTGAACACCACCAACAGGCTGACGCCCATGTCGGCGAACACCGCCATCCACATGGTGGCGAGCCCGGCGAAGGTTACCGCAAGAAAGATAGCCTTGATCACCAGCGCCAGGGCGATGTTCTGTTTCAGGATGCTCGCGGTGTTGCGCGACAGGCTGATGAACGCCGGGATCTTGCGCAGATCGTCGTCCATCAGGGCGACATCGGCGGTTTCAATCGCGGTGTCGGTGCCGGCAGCGGCCATGGCGAAACCGATCTCGGCGCGGGCCAGTGCCGGGGCATCGTTGATGCCGTCGCCGACCATGCCGACCCGATGACCTTTACCGTAAAGCTCCTCGATGGCTTGCAGTTTGTCGGTCGGCAGCAAGTCGCCACGGGCCTCGTCGATGCCAACCTGCGCGGCAATCGCTTGGGCGGTGTGGACGTTATCGCCAGTGAGCATCAGGGTTTTCACCCCAAGTTCGTGCAACTGACGAATCGCTTCGCGGCTGGTTTCCTTGACCGTGTCAGCCACGGCGAACAGCGCCAATGGGCCAGAGCTGTCGAGCAGCAGCACCACCGATTTGCCTTGTTTCTCCAGTGCGAAGAGTTTCTCTTCCAGCGCTGGCGAGCACAGGCCCAACTCTTCGACCAGACGATGGTTGCCCAAATGGTAGGTCTGACCGTTAATGTCGCCTTTGACACCACGCCCGCCCAACGCTTCGAAGTTATCCACAATCAGCGCTGCGAAGTTTTTATCCACAGCAGCGTTGGCGATGGCCAGCGACACCGGGTGATCGGAACGGCCGGCCAACGCCGCGGCGATTGAAGGTGCGGTGGCATCGGCGGTCGGATCAAGGGACAGGTAATCGGTCTGCACCGGTTTGCCATGGGTGATCGTGCCGGTTTTATCCAGCGCCAGATAATCGAGCTTGAAACCGCCCTCCAGGTACACGCCGCCCTTGACCAGAATGCCTTTGCGCGCCGCTGCCGCGAGGCCGCTGACGATGGTCACCGGGGTGGAAATCACCAGAGCGCATGGGCAGGCGACCACCAGCAACACCAGCGCGCGGTAGATCCAGTCGAACCACACCGCGCCCATGAACAGCGGCGGAATGATCGCCACGGCCAAGGCAAACACGAACACCACCGGCGTGTAGATTTTCGAGAACTGATCGACGAAGCGCTGGGTCGGGGCGCGCGCACCTTGGGCCTGTTCGACGGCGTGGATGATGCGCGCCAGGGTCGAGTTGTTCGCCGCTGCGGTCACCGTGTATTCCAGCGAACCGGCCTGGTTGATGGTGCCGGCGAAAACTTTGTCGCCGACGGTTTTCTCGACCGGCAGGCTCTCACCGGTGATCGGCGCCTGGTCGATGGTCGAACTGCCGCTGACCACTTCACCGTCCAGCGCAATGCGCTCGCCGGGCTTTACCCGCACACGGGCACCGAGTTCGACGCTTTTCACATCCTGCTCAATCCAGCTGCCGTCAGCCTGCAACACCGTGGCTTGCTCCGGCGTCATCTGCATCAAACCGCTGATCGCGTTGCGCGCACGGTCCAGCGAGCGCGCTTCGATCAACTCGGCGACGGTGAACAGGAACATCACCATCGCCGCTTCCGGCCACTGGCCGATGAGGATGGCACCGGTCACAGCAATGCTCATCAGCGCGTTGATGTTGAGGTTGCGGTTCTTCAGGGCGATCCAGCCCTTTTTATAAGTGCTCAGACCACCGCTGAGGATCGACACCAGCGCGATGATCGCCACCACCCAGGTCGGTGCGGCGCTGGTGAAGTGGATGACTTCAGCGGCGAGCGCGCCGACACCGGACAGCGCCAGCGGCCACCAGTGTTTTTTCACCGGTGCCGGGGCTGGCGCTTCGACGCCCGCCTCCAGCGGTTCGGCGTGCATGCCGAGGGATTTGATCGCTTCGGTGATGGGCTCGGTGCCCGGCAGGTTATGGGTCACGCCGAGTACGCGGTTGATCAGATTGAATTCGAGCTGCTGCACGCCGGCGAGTTTGCCGAGTTTATTCTGAATCAGTGTCTGCTCGGTCGGGCAGTCCATCGCCTCGATACGGAAACTGCTCAGCCGCGCGTCGGCGCTGGTTTTCTCGCTCAGTTGCACCAACGCAGGCGCGGCAGCTGTCGACGAGCAGCAGGAATCTTCGTGCGCATGAACCGGTGCCGGTGCTGCGGCTTTCGATCCGCAGCAGGCATCGCCGCCATGTGAATGCTTATGCACAGGCTGCAATTTATGACTGTGGTCGTGGCCGTCGCCGGGCTTGTGGGTATGCTGGGAATCGCTCATTGGTCGCGTCCATGAAGGTGCCTGTTGCCAAGTAAAGACCCTGTAGCCACTATAGGGTCAAGCACCCTTTTGGAGATTGTCGTCATGAAGATCGGAGAACTGGCCAAACTCACCGACTGCGCCGTGGAAACCATCCGCTACTACGAGCGCGAAAACCTCCTGCCGGAACCGGCGCGCAGCGACGGCAACTACCGCGTCTACACCCAGGCCCACGCCGAACGCCTGACGTTCATCCGCAACTGCCGCACACTCGACATGACCCTCGAAGAAATCCGCAGCCTGCTCGCCTTGCGCGACAGCCCGCAGGATCAGTGTGAGAGCGTCAATGCGTTGATCGACGAGCATATCCAGCATGTGAAGGCGCGGATTGATGGGTTGCTGGCGTTGCAGACACAGTTGCTCGACCTGCGCCAACGCTGTGGCGAAGGGCCGATGGCCGATCAATGCGGGATTTTGCAGCGGCTGGAAGTGAGTGGCGGGGTTGTCGCGACGGAAGTGGAACACTCCCACGTAGGCCGCAGCCACGGCCATTGACGTTGGCGCTCGTTCCCATGCTCCGCGTGGGAATGCCGCCATGGACGCTCCGCGTCCTAAGTGACGCGGAGCGTCACGGGATTCATTCCCACGCAGAGCGTGGGAACGATCCTGCTGACTAGACCGCCATTGGCGCGGTCATTGGCGCGTGATGCTCATAGCCTTCCAGCGAGAAATCGCTCGGCTCGACCAGCTCCAACCATTCCGGCTGATACACGCCAGTCTTGGCAAACTCCGGCACGCGGTCGGAGATTTTCAGTTTCGGCATGGCGAACGGCTCGCGCTTGAGCTGTTCGTTGAGCATGTCCAGATGGTTCTCGTAGACGTGTGCATCACCGATGAAATAGGTGAACCAGCGCGGCGTGTAGCCGGTCAGGCGACCGATCAGGCTCAGCAGCGCGGCGCCTTCGGTGAGGTTGAACGGCGTGCCCAGACCCAGATCGTTGGAGCGGATGTAGAGGGTCAGAGAAATCTCTTTGGTCTCGACATTCGGGTGGAACTGGTACAGCAGATGGCACGGCGGCAGCGCCATTTCATCCAGCTGCGCGACGTTCCAGCCGTGGAACAGAATGCGGCGGCTGCCCGGATCGTTGATGATCGTGTCGACGCACTGGCGCACCTGGTCGATGGCTTTGTACAACACCACGTAGGCTTGGCCGTCTTCTTCGCCCTGAGCGATCTGCTTGTAGCCGTTGGCCAGGGTTTGTTCGATGGCGGCGGTGTTGCTCAGCGGGATCTGCTTGTACGCCGGCCATTTGCGCCATTGCACGCCGTAGATTTCGCCGAGGTCGTCGTCACCCTGACGGAACGGGTTGGCCAGCCACTGCGCGTTTTCGTTGGCGTTCTGGTCCCAGACCTTGCAGCCCAGCGCCCGGAATTCGGCGGCGTTGTTGACGCCACGGAGAAAACCGCACATCTCGCCGATGGCCGATTTGAAGGCCATCTTGCGCGTGGTGATCGCCGGAAAACCTTCCTGCAGATCGAAGCGCAGCATCGCCCCCGGAAAACTGATGGTGTTGATGCCGGTGCGGTTGGCCTGCTTGGTGCCGTTCTGGATAACGTGCGAGACCAGTTCGAGATATTGCTTCATGAGTTACCTGTGTCCTTTGAGCCCCGGCGTCGCGCGCCGGGGTTCGTAGTTTAAGCCGTCGGCGCGAGCGGTGCTGCCGGCGCGCGACGATAGGCCAGCCAGATCAGGAACAGCCCGCCGACGATCATCGGCACGCAGAGCACCTGGCCCATGGTCAGCCAGTTCCAGGCCAGATAGCCCAGTTGTGCATCCGGCACGCGAACGAATTCGACGATAAAACGGAAGATGCCGTAGAACAGCGCGAACATGCCGGAAACGGCCATGGTCGGACGCGGTTTGCGCGAGAAAATCCACAGAATCAGGAACAGCGCGACGCCTTCGAGCGCGAACTGATACAGCTGCGACGGGTGACGCGGCAGTTGCGCCGGATCGCTGAATGGCGGGAAGACCATGGCCCACGGCACGTCGGTGGCCTTGCCCCACAACTCGGCGTTGATGAAGTTACCGATGCGCCCGGCGCCCAGACCGATCGGCACCATTGGCGCGACGAAGTCCATCAACTGGAAGAACGACTTGCCGTTGCGCTTGCCGAACCACAACGCGGCCAGCATCACACCGATGAACCCGCCGTGGAACGACATGCCGCCCTTCCACACTTCGAAAATCAGTGTCGGGTTGGCCAGGTAGGCGCTCAGATCGTAGAACAGCACATAGCCCAGGCGCCCGCCGACGATCACGCCCATCGACATCCAGAAGACCATGTCGGAGAGTTTCTCCTTGGTCCAGGTCGGGTCGAAACGGTTGAGCCGGCGCGACGCCAGCAGCCACGCACCGCCGATGCCGATCAGGTACATCAGACCGTACCAGTGGATTTTCAGCGGACCGATGGCCAGGGCCACCGGGTCGATCTGCGGGTAAGGCAGCATTGCGACTCCTCGTTAGAGTTGAAACCAAAATTCCCGGGCGACGCTGCCACCTCAGGATTAAGCCAGGATTGCGACGCGATTAAAGCAGGAAGCTCACGCCCACGCTGAACAGCAAAGCGGCGAACAGCCGTTTCAGCAAGCGCGGCGACAACCGATGCGCCAAACGCGCGCCGATGCGGGCGAAGATCATGCTGGTCAGGGCAATGCCCAACAACGCCGGCAAATACACAAAACCGAGACTATGGGCCGGCAACAACGGATCGTGCCACCCCAGAATCATGAAACTTAATGCACTGACCAAGGCGATCGGCAGGCCACAGGCCGACGAGGTCGCCACCGCTTGCTGCATCGGCACACTGCGCCAGGTCAGGAACGGCACGGTCAGCGAGCCGCCACCGACGCCGAAAATCGCCGAGGCCCAGCCAATCACACTGCCGGCCACGGTCAGACCGAGTTTACCCGGCACCGTTCGGCTGGCCTTGGGTTTGATGTCCAGTGCCAGTTGCACCGAGATGATCAAGGCGAAAACGCCGATGATCTTTTGCAGGTGCGGGCCGGAGATCGCTTCTGCAGTCAATGCGCCGAAGCCTGCACCGAGCAGGATGCCGACAGCCATCCACATGAAGATCGGCCAGCGCACTGCGCCTCGTCGATGATGCTCACGCACGGCGTTGACCGAGGTGAAGATGATCGTCGCCAGCGACGTGCCGACCGCCAGATGGGTGAGGATCGACTGATCAAAGCCCTGCAAGGTGAAACTGAACACCAGCACCGGGACAATGATGATCCCGCCGCCAACCCCGAACAGCCCGGCCAGCACGCCCGCACAGGCGCCCAGCGCCAGATAGAGCAGAAATTCCATGACCGTCTTCCCAGACCGCATCCGCAAAACCGGAGCGGCATGGTAACGGATGCACACCCTTTGGCTCCACTGGCGATGGATGCACGGACGCGGGATGCGTAGAGTGAGCAAAAAACACACAAGGACCACCTTATGTGCCTGATTGTTTTCGCCTGGCGCCCGGGCCATGCCCAGCCGCTGATCGTCGCGGCCAACCGCGACGAATTCTACGCCCGGCCGAGCCTGCCGCTGGCGCAATGGCCAGAAGCGCTGCATGTGCATGCAGGACGTGATCTTGAGGCCGGCGGCACCTGGCTGGGAATTGGTGCTAACGGACGCTTTGCTGCGCTGACCAATATTCGTGATCCGCAGCAGCCAACTGCACGCAAGTCGCGGGGTGAGCTGGTGGCGCGGTTTCTGACTGGCGATGCGTCGATTGATGATTATTTGAACGAAGTGGTCGGGCATTCGGCGGAATATGCCGGGTTTAATCTGTTGCTCGGCAATAGTCATGAGCTGTGGCACTTCAATGCGCGGCTGTCGGAGCCGGTGATGCTGGAATCGGGCGTCTACGGGGTATCCAATGCCGGGCTGGACACGCCGTGGCCGAAGTTGCTCAAGGCCAAGGCTGGGTTGAGTGCGGTGCTGGATGATCCGCAACCGCAGCACTTGCTCGATTTGCTAAGCGATGCCCAGACCGCGCCGGAAGCGGAATTGCCGGATACCGGGGTGGGGCTGGCCACTGAAACATTGCTGTCGAGTGTGTTTATTGCCAGCCAGAGCTATGGAACGCGGGCGAGTACGGCGTTGATCGTGCAGGCGGATGGGACGCGACGGATAGTCGAGCGGAGTTTTGGGCCGTATGGCGGGCATTTGGGCGAGGTGGAGATAACAGCTTAAAAAGCTACCCTCACCCCAGCCCTCTCCCGGAGGGAGAGGGAGCCGACCGAGGTGTCTTGAGCCATACACCGACCTGAAAGACCGAGTCGATTATGGAT
>NZ_AKJR01000275.1:0-3440 GCF_000282235.1 Pseudomonas sp. GM24
ATAGCGGTGTGTCAGTCGACATAATCTTTTCTGATGAACCGCTATCGCGAGCAGGCTCACTCCTACAGGGGATTTGCGGGGTTATTGATCTGCGGTTTGCATGCCGGCCCGGGTTGGTCTGCCCAGCGTGTGCGAGAAGAACCGTCCAGCCTCGGAGATCAGGTTGCGATGGATATCCTCGCGATCCACGCCATCAGCATCGGTACACAACGCCGGCATCGCGCGAATCTGCTCTTCATTGCACGGCGCCATAAAGACGAAGTGCCCTGCCCCGGCGAGTAATTTGAAATCCGGCGCCGTCGGCAGTTTGCGCGCCAGCGCCGCCGCGTTCTTGTCGAAGGCGACCAGTTTGTCGCCATCACCGCTGTAGAGCAGCACCGGCACATGCACATCGGCCAAGGTGTGACGGCCGAACTTCAAGCTCAGCGGCGCCATCAGCAGCAAGGCATGAACGCGCGGATCCGCGACCGGTTGCAGGTCATCTCGATCAACGATCAATTCACCCTGCGTGTTGCAGGCATCACGATCATCTGGACGCTCCTGGCAATAACGACGCAGGCGATCAAGATCCGGTTGCGCCCCCGACAGGATCAACGCCGTTTCGCCGCCCGCCGAATAGCCAATCACCCCGACCTGATCGGCATTGACGTACGGCGCGAGCATGCGGTCGCCAAGCGTGGCGGTAATCGCTTCGGAAATCTGGATTGGCCGACCATAGAGATTGCTCAGGGTGCCCAATCGGCTGTGGTCTTTGGAGTTGTCGCCGGGGTGAATCACCGCCACCACGACAAAGCCTTTGCGTGCCAGTGAGGTCGCGAGGTCATGCAGCGCCAGCGGCGTGCCGGTGTTGCCATGGGAGAGCATCAGCATCGGGAAGCGGCCGATGGCGACTTTGGTGTCTTCGCCAGCCTCGACCGAATAACCCTCGAGCAGGCTCATGTGTTCGCGGTCGCTGGAGGGATAAAAGGCAATCGCGCGCATCGGCTGCAGATCCAGCGGATCGAGGAAGGTCATTTCGTGGTAGCCGACGCTCCACACCGGGTGTCGCCCAGGCCCAGCCTGCACTGAATTCAGGCCGCCGAGCAGGCAAATCAGTAACGCTGCACAAAGACGCATCATGGGATGCCCCACCCTGTTGTTACTCAATCGAAAGTTCCGCTGCGTTGCGGGCCTGAACCCCCGGTGATTAGGTGTTCCGGTACGACAATGCATTCAGACACTGATTGTGTGACTGCATAACCCGGGCCAGATTATGTAACAGTCAGAAACAAAAAACTCCGTATTCGCCCCTTGCGGAACCAGAATACAGAGTTTTTTGGGGGTTACCTGAACATCAGCTGTTCTTTACGCAAGCCTTACGCGGCGGCGAACAGTTGCTCGCTGATCTTCGCCTGAGCAGCGGTCATGGCGTTGTTGCGCACTTCTTCGCCATACGCCAGGCCTTCGGCTCGGACGATTTCGATATCGGTGATGCCAAGGAAGCCCAGTACCAGCTTCAGATATTCTTCGTGAGCGATGCCGCTGGCTTGGCCGGCGTGGATGCCGCCGGCAGTGGAGACGATCACGACTTTCTTGCCGCCGCACAGGCCTTCAGGGCCGGCTTCGGTGTAACGGAAGGTCTGACCGGCGACTGCTACGCGATCGATCCACGCCTTGAGTTGGGTCGGTACGGTGAAGTTGTACATCGGAGCCGCGATAACAACGGCGTCGGCGGCGATGAACTCGGCCAGGGTCGAAGCGCTCAGTTCGGCTTCGTGCTGTTGTGCGGCGTTACGCAGCTCAGCAGTAGTGCCAGCGGCGACCAGGGTGGTCGACGAGAAGTGGCTGATAGCGTCGGCGGCCAGATCGCGGTAAGTCACGACTGCGCTTGGCTCGGCGGCCTGCCAGGCTTTGACGACTTCGCTGCTCAACTGACGGGAAGCCGAGTTGTCGCCCAGAATGCTCGAATCGATATGCAGCAGTTTCATGTGGAATCTCCTGGAAGGAATCGCCGGTGGCGACGGAATGGAGACAATCCTACGCAAGAAACCAATGGATGATTAGCTGCCTGAAATGCGATAGTTTGTCCCACTGATAGAACAGTTGGATTTCCCTATGCAAGACCTCAACGATCTCTACTATTTCGCCAAAGTCGTCGAGGCTGGCGGTTTTGCTGCGGCCGGGCGATTGCTCGGGATTCCCAAGTCACGGCTGTCGCGGCGTATTGCCGAACTGGAAGAACGCCTCGGTGCGCGTTTGCTGCAACGCACGACCCGGCAACTCAATCTCACCGCCGTTGGCGAACGTTATCTGCGTCACTGCCAGGCGATGTTGCTGGAAGCGGAAATGGCCGATGAGGCGGTGGCGAGCATGTCCAGTGAGCCGCGCGGTCGCCTGCGCGTTTCCTGCCCCACCGGTCTGGCCCGGGAAATGTTGCCGTGGGTCATCAGCGAATTCCTCGGCAAATTTCCTCAGGTGCAACTGGAAGTCGTCCTGCTCAATCGTCGGGTCGATCTGGTCGGCGAAGGTTTTGATGTCGCATTGCGCGTGCGTGAACACGGTGATGAGGATCCGCTGCTGGTGACCCGGCGTTTGCGTCAGGCACAAATGGTCGTGGTCGCCAGCCCGGCGTTTTTACAAGGCCAGACGATCAATCATCCGCAAGATCTGAAAAATCTGCCGGTGTTGGGGGCGCTGGAGGCCGATCGCATGGTGCATGTGCGTTTGCTCGATCAGCAGGGCCACAGTTTTGAACTGAACATGGAAGCGCGCCTGGGCATCGATGACTTTGTCGTACGCAAGACCTGCGTTCTGGCCGGTCAGGGGTTTACGCTGTTGCCGATGATGTATTGCGAAGCGGAGCTGGAAAACGGCACGCTGGTGCAGATGCTGCCAGAGTGGTCACTGCCCGGCGGCTGGCTGCAAGCGGTGTATCCGCATCGACGCGGCGTAATGCCGGCGGTGCGCGCATGGATCGATCATCTGGTCGAGTCGTTCAATGCCTGTGGGGAGCGGTTGTTATGAGCAAGGGAAAAATGAGCGAAGCCGACGTCGCGGCGTTCTGCCTGGCATTGCCGGGCGCTCGGGAAGATTACAAATGGGGTGGCGTGCGGGTGTTTTCGATTGCCGGCAACAAGATGTTTGCCTTGCAGGGGCTGCGTGGCGATTCGTTGGCATTCAAGGTCGACAAGGATCTGTTTCTCGGTCATTGCGACCGCCCGGGGATTCATCCAGCGCCGTATCTGGCGCGAGCGCAGTGGATCATCATGCATCCGCCCTACCCGTTGGCTGCCGAGGAACTGAAGGAGTTGTTGCAGCGTTCGCATCAACTGGTGGTAAGCAAGTTGCCGAAGAAAACCCAAATCGGTTTGTTGCTGTAACCCCAATCCCCCTGTGTAGGAGCTGCCGAAGGCTGCGATCTTTTGACTTTGATCTTTTAAAAAGCAAGATCAAAAGATCGC
>NZ_AKJR01000276.1:0-4373 GCF_000282235.1 Pseudomonas sp. GM24
CCCTCTCCCTCCGGGCGGTCCGACGTTTCGGGAGGGCTGGGGTGAGGGTGGCTTTTCAGCGCGGCAACTCGATCCGCTCAACTTCCCCTGGCACCGTCGGCCAGTCCCCAGTCGCCCACTTGCGCCGCGCTTCATCGATCGCCGCCGGATCGCTCGCCACAAAATTCCAGTTGATCCGCCGAGGCCCGTCCAGCGGCGCGCCGCCAAACACCACGGCGTGAACATCACTCTCGGCAAACAGACTCATCTCTTCCCCGGCCGGCAATACCGCCAACGCATGCGGTTCAAGCGCTTCACCGTTCAGTTGCGCATCCCCACTCAGCACATAAACCGCCCGCTCTTCATGCTCGGTCGGAATCAGCAACGTGGTCGCCGTTTGCATCTGCACTTCCGCATACAACGTAGGAGAAAGCACCGGCACCGGCGATTCCAGGCAAAAGCCTGACCCGGCAATCATCCGGATCTGTACACCGAGGTTATCGCTGACCGGCAACGTCGCTGCCGGGTGATGGCTGTAATGCCCCGGGCCTTGCTCGTGATCCTTGGGCGACGCCAGCCAGATCTGCAAACCGTGCATGGTGAAGCTTTTGTCCCACAACGGCTCAGGCGTGCGTTCAACGTGAGCAATCGCGCTACCGGCAGTCATCCAGCTGACATCGCCAGCGCTGACCACCTGATCCGAGCCAAGGCTGTCCTTGTGCTGGATCTGTCCTTCGAACAGATACGTGAGCGTCGACAGACCAATGTGCGGGTGCTGTCGGATTTTCATGCCTTTGCCCGTCGGATAAACCGTCTCGAGCATGTGATCAAAAAACACGAAAGGCCCGACGCTGCGGCATTTGGCTGACGGCAGCGGGCGCAGAATCGGCTGGCCTTCAACGTCTTCGGCGCGCGGGCGGATGATCAGAGGTTGCGTGTCCATGGTGCATTCCAGGCTGAGCGGGTGATGCCAGGAAGCATAACCCGCCGCTGGCATGAGGAGGATTACTGGCTGTCGAAGCCTTGCGGGGCGTGGGTTTCGATGCTGACGTCGGTTGTGGTCATCAGTTTATGAATCGGGCAGCGGTCGGCGACGCGCAGCAGTTCCTCACGCTGGGCATCGGTGAGTACGCCTTTGAGAGTGAGGGTGACGTGCAGGACGTATTTGCCTTTTTGTTCTTCGCTGTTATCGCGTTTGACGTCGACCCCGACGCCGGTCAGCGGGATGTCTTTCTTCTTCGCGTACATCTTCAGGGTCAGCGCTTTGCAGGCGCCGAGGGCGGCATCGAAATAGTCGTGCGGCTCAGGCGCCGAGCCTTCGCCGCCGGCGGATTTCGGCACGTCGGCAAACAGTTCGTGGTCATCAATCTGTACGGTGTGACGAAAACCTTCAGCGGAGACGGTATTGACGGTAACGGTCATGGGAACCTCACTGGCAGTAGGAAAAGTCGTTCGATCAAAAAAGACCTTGCAGTTATAGAGCATTCCCACTGGCACGCGTTCCACTTTCCTGCGGGATGAACCCTTGTCGTCAGGGCGGGGTCTAGGCTATGCCTACTTGCCGGAGATTACTTGTGTCCCTGTATCGTTTGAGTCTTGCCTGTCTTCTGCTGCTTGCCGGCAACGTCAGCGCCCGCGAATACACCTACAGCGATGCGCACCTGCATTACGTGGATTTTTTCCAGGAAAGCGCAGGCATGGCGAAATTGCTGACGGCCATGCAGGACAATTCCATCGAGCATGTGATGATTTCCGGCATTCCGGTTGCTAAGAAGTGGCATGAGGACGAACCCAAGCGCCCGCGCTACTACGCTGGCGATGACGCTGATGCCTATTGGTACAGTGCGACCGACGTGATTGTCGCCGACGCCGTGCAAAAGCTGAGCGCCGAGCAGCGGCCGTACTTTCATCCGTTTCTGTCAGGCTTCAACCCCAACGACAAGAACTCTGCCGCACACATCCAGCGCATGCTCGATCTGTATCCGGGGCTGTGGCAGGGCATCGGCGAGGTGTTCACCCGGCATGACGACCTCACGGCGCTGACGTCCGGCGACACGCCGCGGGCCAACAACGAGGCGATGACCAAGATCTATCATCTCGCCGCCGAGAACGATCTGCCGGTGATGCTGCATTCCAATATCACCTCCAAGCGTGAGAAGAATCCGCTGTATCTGAAGGAAGTCGAAGAGCCGCTGCGTAATCACCCACACACGCGATTTATCTGGGCGCACGCAGGCACCAGTGCTGAAATTCATCGGCATCAGACACAGTTGCCGTTCTTGCTGCCGACCCTGACGCGCATGCTCGAGGCTTACCCCAATTTGTTCATTGATTTGTCGTGGAGCATGCTCACGCCGTATCTGCTGGACGAGCAGGGCAAGCCGCGCCCGGAATGGCTGGCGCTGGTCGAGAAGTACCCGGACCGCTTCATGCTTGGCTCGGACGTGGTAGGGCGTTTCAACAAGCTCGGTGAGGAAATGCATAGCTTCAAGCCGTTCCTTGATGCGTTGCCCGAGGACGTTGCGAAAAAAGTCGCTCGGGATAATTTCCTGGCGATCTTGCCGCGAACGGTGCTCAAGTCCGGCAAAACCGCGCTGAATCGTTAATGCCCACGGTTCGGAGTATTAAGGCCTTTTGATATCACGTTTTGGTCTTACGCAAATTTTCGCCGGGCCGATACCTTCTAAAGCAACCAGCTGCAGGGTTGATGCAGCGCTTTTGGAAGGAACCAGAGCAATGAGTATCCGTAGTCTCAATATTGCCCCGCGCGCCGGCCTCGGTTTTGGACTGTTGGCGCTGATGGTGTTTGCCCTCGGGGCGTTCGCTTTGCTGCAAATGTCGAACATGCGCGCCCAATCTGACGAGGTCGATAACAATTGGCTGCCCAGCGTCATGGCGGTCGGTGAGATGAGTCAGGACATGCTGCGCCTGCGCGCATTGACCATGCGCCTGTTGCTCAATCGCGATCCGCAGGCGCTGGAGCAGAATGTCGTCAAACTCAATGAGCTGCGTGGGGTGCTGAGTGAGGCTCAGCAGCGTTACGACGTGCTGATCGTGCTGCCCGAAGAGCGCAAGCTGTTTGATCGCTTCAAGGTTGCCGAGCATCAGTACCTGGAGTTTCAGGCGCAGGTCATGCAGTTATCTGCGCAGAATCGCGTGGAAGAAGCCGCGACCATTCTCAATGGCCAGATGAGTCCGCTGGCCGACGAAATCGCGGTGCTGCTGCGCGAGCTGGTCGAACTGAATAAACACAATGCCAATCTCGCCACTGAGGCGGCGCGACTGGTGTTTATCAATTCGCGGGTATGGGTCGGGGTGATGATCGGCGTGACCGCGCTGATCACCATCGGCCTCGCCCTGCTGCTGACGCGCAGCATTGTGCTGCCGCTGGCGCAGTCGTTGGGTGTCGCCGAGGTGGTGGCGGGTGGGGACCTGACCGGTGATATCAGCATCAGCGGCAAGGACGAACCGGCGCGACTGCTTCATGCGCTCAAGAGCATGCAGCACAACCTGCGCGACACTATCCGGCAAATATCCGAGTCTTCCAGCCAATTGGCCTCGGCCTCGGAAGAGCTGAGCTGCGTCACGGAAGACGCCACGCGCGGGCTGCATCAGCAGAGTCTGGAAATCGAGCAGGCCGCTACTGCGGTCAATCAGATGACCGCTGCGGTGGAGGAGGTGGCCAGCAATGCGGTGGCCACCTCGCAAGCTTCGCGTGAGTCCGATCGCATTGCTCAGCATGGCCGTGAACAAGTGCGGCAAACCGTTTCGTCGATAGAGTTGCTCGCCGAAGACGTGACCAACAATGCGTCGCAGGTCGAAGATCTGGCGCAGAAGGTTCATGGCATCAGCAAAGTATTGGATGTGATTCGTTCGATTGCCGAACAAACCAATCTGCTCGCGTTGAACGCTGCGATCGAGGCTGCACGGGCCGGTGATGCCGGGCGCGGGTTTGCCGTGGTGGCGGATGAGGTGCGGGCCTTGGCGCATCGCACCCAGCAGTCGACGCAAGAGATTGAACAGATGATCGGCGGCATTCAGCAGGGCACCGATTCAGCGGTCGGTTCGATGCAGCAAAGCAATGTGCGGGCGCGTTCGACGCTGGAATTGGCCAAGGCTGCCGGGACTGCACTTGAAGAGATCGCCTCGGCATTCACGCTGATCAACGAGCGTAATCTGGTGATCGCCAGTGCCTCGGAACAGCAGGCAGCGGTGGCGCGGGAGGTGGATCGCAATCTGATGAACATTCGTGATCTGGCGATGCAGACCTCGGCGGGGGCCAATCAGACGAGTGCGGCGAGTCAGGAGCTGTCGCGGTTGGCGGTGGATCTGAACAGCATGGTGGCGAAGTTTTCGGTTTGAGGTTCGCCTTCAAAAGCCCCTCACCCTAACCC
>NZ_AKJR01000277.1:0-3311 GCF_000282235.1 Pseudomonas sp. GM24
CTCGCGATAGCGGTGTGTCAGTTTAATCATGAGTAACTGATACACCGCTATCGCGAGCAGGCTCACTCCTACAGGGGTTTTGCGGTGTATCAGGGAATGAGGATGACCTTGTCGCCGCTGCCCTGATTGACGTCGGCGTAGCGCAACAGGCCTTCGGCCAACGGCGCCTCGACCAACCCTTGCGGCAACGGCAACAACCCTTCATCGAAGAACCGCCCGAACTGCTCGAGCATCGCCGCGCAGGCTTCAACGCCATACAACAGCGAATTGATTCCGACCACCGACCCGCCCTTGCGATACAAGGCCAGCGCCGGCAGTTGCACATGCCCGTCCACCGGCGCGGCGATGATCGCGATCCGTCCGAAAGTGGCCAGTGCTGCCACCGACGCCGGCAGCCAGAAACCGGTGGTGTCGAAAATCACATCGGCGCCGCCGCGATACACCGCGTTGACCTGCGCGCCGAGGTCTTCCGGCTTATCCAGTTGAATCGTCTGATAACCCTGCGCCTGCAAATCCGCGACCTGCTCGGGGCGACGCGCCGCTGCCAGCAATTGCGCACCACGCACTTTCGCCAGCGCCAAAGCAGCAGTCGCCACAGCCCCGCCGCCGATCACCAGCAAACGCGTTTCGGCCGTCACCAGACTGCGTTCCAGCGCATCCCACGCTGTGGTGTACGGCACGCCGAGGCTGGCGGCCTGGGTGAAACTCAGGTGTGACGGTTTTTGCGCTATGCCATTGGCCGGCAGTTTGACGAATTGCGCGTGCGTGCCGTCGGCGAAAAAGCCCAGCTCACGGCCAGTGCCCCAGACTTCCTGACCGATCAGCGCCTGTGGGCCTTCAATCACAACACCGGCGAAATCCCGACCGGGAATCCGTGGCAGCGTGGTGTAGGGAAAACGCCCGAGGACGTTTTTCACATCGCTGGGGTTGAGGCCAGCAGCCTTGATCTGCACCAGCACTTCGTCAGCGCCGGGTACCGGAGTCGGCACCTCGACGTAACGCAGGGAAGACAGGTCGCCGGTTTTATCGAATTGCAGTGCTTTCATGGGGACATCCACCGAAGGAAAAGAGGGATTTCAGGACAGCCAGCCCGCGACCAGTTGCCGGCCCATCGGCCACAACTGCTCACCGGCCAACATGCCGAGTAAACCGACCAGCGCGATAGCCGGTGGCGCCGGAGAACGGAAATCCAGCGCGCCGTACAACAGACCGACGCCCAGACCGATGGCTAGCGAAATCAGGTAATTCATGGGGAGGAACTCCGCCCGTGGAAAGGAATGGGCAAAGTTTAGGGAGTCGGCGAGGTTGGCATCGGCCAAGGACTTCTGAATTTCGGACAAACCAACCACAGTCACCACAAAACCCTGTGGGAGCTGGCTTGCCAGCGATGAGGCCTGTACATCCGACATTCTCATCGGCTGACACACCGCTATCGCTGGCAAGCCAGCTCCCACAAGGTTCTGTGTAGGTTCAGGATATAGCGTCGTTACAGAGTGAATTGCGAAGGGGCGACGCCCAGTTCGCGACGAAACATGTCGCTGAAGCTACTGGGTGAATAGCCGAGCTCCCGGGCAATCACACTCACCGCCACGCCCTGAATCAACGCCGCCACCGCCGTCGCCAGTTGTACCTGCCGCCGCCACTCGGCGAAGCCCATGCCGAGGCTGTCCTTGAACAACCGCGCCAGGGTGCGCACGCTGGCTCCGGCATTTTCCGCATGCTGTTCGAAAGGAATCTCCAGCGACGGCGCCGCCATCACTGCCTGACACAGATTCATCAAGCGCCGGTCGGAGTCATCCGGCATCGGGATCTTCAGCTGTGAACGCCGTGCGCGTTTCAGCTCCAGCAAGGCCAGCCCGACCAACGCCTCGTAGTAGGCTGGTTCACCACTCTCACCCTGCTCCACCAGCCCGACAATCAACTCGCGCAGCAACCCACCGACCTCGATCACCTGCACCGTCGTGTCCAGCGTCGCCGCCAGCGCCGGGCGCAGGTAGATATTGCGCATCTGCAAATCCGACACCACGCGAATCCCGTGCGGCACGCCCGGCGGCAACCACACCGCCCGCTGCGGCGGCACCACCAGCGCTTCGTGCGGCGTCTCGACCCACATCACCCCGCTCATCGCATACAGCAACTGTCCCCAGACATGCTCATGCGGCTCGATAAACAAGCCGCGCGGATACGTCCGCGCCACACGTTGCACGGGCACATCGGTATCGCTCAGATCTGGGGGTGCGGCAAGGGCCATGGCGAGCATTCATTGGGGTTGGCGAAAAACCCATGGTAACCAGTGCGCCACGGCGTCGCCAACGATAGATACCGTCGGACAATCCGAGTGAATTTTCCCGCAGCGCCGCGATCCCTCTATTACCACAGGGAGGAATACGGGCTTTATGAACAACGCAAAACTCTATGTCATCGAATACACCCTTCACGGCACGCCCAAGTCGTTCATTATCCGCTCGGACAAAATGGACAACACCGAGGCGTGGCACTGGGCGAGCTGCGACGCAGGCGTTGGTCGCATCCCGCGCTTTGGCCGTGAAAAAGTGCAGAAGACCAGCAAACCGATGGCGGAAAAATTCGGCGTGGAAAACGTTGTGTGGCGACCGACCAGCTAAGCTCTGCGCATCGATCGGCATCATTCGGGGGGAATGCACCATGAGCAACATCATCAGCCCGGCGCACCTGGACTACGGCCTCGATACGCTGTTTGGGCGGATCACCAAAAGCGTGGACTGTCGCGTTGGGCTGGAGGCGGTCGAAGGTGATCCGTTTCGCTTTGCCTTGCGAGTGCCGGCGCCGCTGCCTGAAGATCTGGACCAGGCGAAAACCATCGTGGTCAGGGTTGAAGGGCGACGGCTGCAAGGCACAGTGAGGCATACAGAGCGGCTGGATGATGAAAGTATGAAACTGGAAGTGGAGCCTGATTAGGCTCCACTTTTTTTATGCGTCGTTCGTCATCCGTGGGCGCATTTACAGCCCTTGGTTGAACATTCTTCGCCACTCTTGTGGTGGTGAGCGCAGGCCTCGCAGCAATAGTGTTTGCCGTGAACTGCGTAGGCATGCTCGCCTTCCTTGATGGTGCACTTGCAGTTGGGACAATCGCATTTTCTATCGGGCATGGGACAGACTCCTTGGGTGGGGGTTGTCTGGGGCTTGAAGGGCAAGCCGTGATAACCAGTGTAGAAGCTGCCGGAGATTTGGGGGGGTGGGGGATTTGGGGGCATATCCGTTGCTGCGGGTGCTGCCGCTGGCGGTTTCGCTCTTACAGCGACTCACTTTTCCAGACGCCGAAAAGTAAGCAA
>NZ_AKJR01000278.1:0-7430 GCF_000282235.1 Pseudomonas sp. GM24
AGCTCCTACATTGGAATGCGTACACCTGTAGGAGCTGCCGAAGGCTGCGATCTTTTGATTTTCATCGCCGTAATCGGTCCATGCCAATGACCAACAACCCAATCAGCACAAACCCCACCAAAATCCCCCCGGCATTGATCAGCACCTGTGGATAACCCAACACCGCCACATCAATGAACGGATACGCATACGCGCCGAGCAAATGCCCGCGCAGCAGCGCGTAGATGAAATACACCAGCGGATAAAGCAGCCACACCGGCAGATGCCACCAGCGCAAAGTGCCCTTGGGCACGCACACCCACCAATACCCCAGAAACAGCAACGGCATCACGTCGTGCAGCAGTTCATCGGCAATAAATTGCCAACCTTCCGGGTGCCACAAATGCCGCAGCAGAATGCTGTAGGCGAGACCCACCACAGCGATGCTAACGGCAATCCCACTGCTGACCCACGGCAGCAAAAACCAGCGGCGCGCAGCGGATTCACGCTCGGTCACCGCGCAGGTCAACACCGTCGCCACCAGCGTATTGGTCAAAATCGTGAAATAGCTGAAAAAGCTCACCACGCCGCCCAACAGGCTCGCGCCAACGCTTAAACGCGCGAAGAAAATCAGGTAAAGCTGAATGCCCAATCCCGCCCAGCCCAACACGGCTGCGCAGGTGATCAGGCGACGACGCCAACAACAGGCGTCCATTTCAAAGCGGTCGCTTGGTGCGCATCAACTTCACGTACAGGCGCTCGACCTTCTCCCGCGCCCACGGGGTTTTGCGCAGAAACGTCAGGCTCGACTTGATGCTCGGATCACTCTTGAAGCAGCGAATATCGATGCGCTCGGCCAGCCCCGACCATTCGTAATGGCTCACCAGCGCATTGAGAATCTGTTCGAGGGTGACGCCGTGCAGCGGATCGGGGGTTTGTTCGTTCATGCCAGGCCTTTGGGCGAAGTGAAAATGCAGAAGCCGCGCACCTTAGCCGAGGGGGTGATCGGGTGGAAGGCCTACCTTCAAATGTAGGCCAACCTGAAAAGATCGCAGGCTGCGAACCGGCCGACAATGCGCCCGTTTGCCGCACTGTTACCGAATCTGAAACGCTGCATGTTCACAAAAGGCCTTTGTGTTTTTGTAACAGATCATTATCCTGCCGCCCTTCCGCTGAATCGCTTCACTGCCTGCGACTTATTGAAGCACTCAGCTCGCGCCCCCGAAAACACCAAAAAAAGACTTAGCCATGCCCGATTTTTCCTTCTCCCGAGACAGCGCTATCTTAACCCTGCGCACCCTTGGCGGCTGTACCGCCCTCGGCCTCGCCAGCTGCGTGCAAGCGGCGCCCGCGTTCGACAGTGAATCACCGTACATGCTCGGTGACTGGAACGGCACGCGCACCGAACTCTCGGAAAAAGGCTACGATTTCAAGCTCGATTACACCGGCGAAATGGGCAGCAACCTGCACGGTGGCTACGACCATGACCGCACCGCGCGTTACAGCGATCAGTTTGGCCTGGGCACACACCTGGACCTGCAAAAGATCCTCGGCTGGGACGATGCGGAGTTTCAACTGACCATCACCAAACGCAGCGGCAACAACATCAGCAACGACCGCATCAACGATCCGCGCGTCGGTGGTTTCACCTCGGCCCAGGAAGTCTGGGGCCGTGGCCAGACCACACGCCTGACGCAGATGTGGTACCAGCAGAAGTTCTTCGATCAGAAACTCGACATCAAGGTCGGCCGTTTCGGCGAAGGCGAAGACTTCAACAGCTTTCCTTGCGACTTCCAGAACCTGGCGTTCTGCGGCTCGCAGGTCGGCAACTGGGTCGGCGGCATCTGGTACAACTGGCCGGTCAGCCAATGGGCGCTGCGCGTCAAATATCACCTGACCCCGGAGCTGTACGCACAGGTCGGCGCCTACGAGCAGAACCCGTCGAACCTCGATCGCGGCAACGGCTTCAAACTCAGCGGCAGCGGCACCCAGGGCGCAATCCTGCCGATCGAACTGGTGTGGACGCCGAAACTCAACGGCCTGCCGGGCGAATACCGCGCCGGTTATTACTACAGCAACGCCAAGGCCAGCGACGTCTATAAAGACAGCCAAGGCCAGCCGGCAGCGCTGAGCGGTGAAGCCTATCGCAGCGCCTCAAGCAAACACGGCGTGTGGCTGGGTATTCAGCAGCAGATCACCAGCGTCGCCAGCGACAACTCGCGCGGCCTGAGCGTGTTCGCCAACGGCACGATGCACGACAAGAAAACCAACGCGATCGACAACTACGTCCAGGCCGGCATCACCTACAAAGGCCCGTTCGATGCGCGCGCCAAGGACGACATCGGTTTCGCCCTCGCCCGCGTACACGTCAACCCGGCCTTCCGCAAAAATGCTGAAGCCAGCAACCGCGCCAACGCCGTGTACGACTACGACGATCCGTCATTCCTGCCGCCGCAAGACACCGAATACAGCGCCGAGTTGTATTACGGCGTGCATGTAACCAACTGGCTGACCGTACGCCCGAACCTGCAATACATCCGCCACCCCGGTGGCGTGAACGACGTCGACGACGCCCTGATCGGCGGGATCAAGATCCAGTCCTCGTTCTAGAAAACACTGAAGAAACCTGTGGGAGCTGGCTTGCCAGCGATAGCGATTTCACATTCGACACCAACGTCGCCTGATGCACCGCGATCGCTGGCAAGTCGAATCGTCGCACCGCAGCTCCCACAAGGATCCGGAAAAAATTCGTTAGCTAGACAAGTTTTTATCTGAACCATGCCTGTGCCAAATCGTCATCTAAAGTGACTACAGCGCGGGACTACATAAACGTCACGGAGAATCACACTATGAGCACCGAAAGTGCTTCGAGTCGGGGCCGTTTGCTACCGAGCCTGCTCGGCATTCTGCTTCTACTGATGGGCCTGGCCATGTTGGCCGGTGGGGTCAAGCTGAGCATGCTCGGCGGCTCGCTGTACTACCTGCTGGCCGGTATCGGCATCGCGCTGTCCGGCATTCTGATGCTGATGCGCCGTCGCGCGGCGCTGGGCCTGTACGCCATCGTTCTGTTCGCCAGCACCGTTTGGGCGCTGTGGGAAGTCGGTCTGGACTGGTGGCAGCTGGTGCCACGTCTGGCCCTGTGGTTCGTCCTCGGCTTCGTGATGTTGCTGCCGTGGTTCCGTCGTCCACTGCTGCTGAACGGCCCGGCGCCAATGGGCACTGGCGGTCTGACCGTCGCTGTGGTGCTGGCCGGCGTTACCGCTCTGGCCAGCCTGTTCACCCACCCGGGCGAAACCTTCGGCGAACTGGGCCGCGACACGGCGGACACCACCAGCACCGCGCCAGCCATGCCCGATGGCGACTGGCAGGCCTATGGCCGCACCGAGTTCGGTGACCGTTACTCGCCGCTGAAGCAGATCACCCCGGCCAACGTCGGCAAGCTGCAAGAAGCCTGGCGCATCCAGACCGGCGACCTGCCGACCGCGGATGACCCGGTCGAGCTGACCAACGAAAACACCCCGCTGAAAGCCAACGGCATGATCTACGCCTGCACCGCGCACAGCAAAGTGTTGGCCCTGGACCCGGACACCGGCAAAGAACTGTGGCGCTTCGACCCACAGATCAAGAGCCCGGTCGGCTTCAAAGGCTTCGCCCACATGACCTGCCGTGGCGTGTCGTACTACGACGAAGCCGCTTACGCCAAGTCTGAAAACGCCGCCTCCGCGGTGATTTCCGAAGCCGGCAAAGCCGTTGCTCAGGCCTGCCCGCGTCGTCTGTACCTGCCAACCGCTGATGCTCGCCTGATCGCACTGAATGCCGACACCGGCAAAATCTGCGAAGGCTTCGGCAACAAAGGCGTGGTTGACCTGACCCAAGGCATCGGCCCGTTCACCGCTGGCGGCTACTACTCCACCTCGCCGGCCGCGATCACTCGTGATCTGGTGATCATGGGCGGTCACGTGACCGACAACGAATCGACCAACGAGCCATCGGGCGTGATCCGCGCTTTCGACGTGCGCGACGGTCACCTCGTATGGAACTGGGACAGCGACAAGCCAGACGCCACCGAGCCTTTGGCACCGGGTGAAACCTACAGCCGCAACTCGGCGAACATGTGGTCGCTGGCCAGTGTCGACGAAAAACTCGGCATGGTTTACCTGCCACTGGGCAACCAGACCCCAGACCAGTGGGGCGCTGACCGCACCCCGGGCGCCGAGAAATTCAGCGCCGGCGTTGTAGCCCTGGACCTGGCCACCGGTAAAGTGCGCTGGAACTACCAGTTCACTCACCACGACCTGTGGGACATGGACGTTGGCAGCCAGCCAACCCTGCTCGACATGAAAACCGCCGATGGCGTGAAACCTGCGCTGATCGCCCCGACCAAGCAGGGCAGCCTGTACGTCCTCGACCGTCGTGACGGCACGCCGATCATTCCGATCAAGGAAATCCCGGTACCGCAAGGCGCCGTGAAAGGCGACCACACCGCACCGACCCAGGCCCGTTCGGACCTCAACCTGCTGGCCCCGGAACTGACCGAAAAAGCCATGTGGGGCGCGAGCCCGTTCGACCAGATGCTGTGCCGCATCCAGTTCAAGGAACTGCGTTATGAAGGCCAGTACACCCCGCCATCGGAACAGGGCAGCCTGATCTATCCGGGTAACGTTGGTGTGTTCAACTGGGGCGGCGTCTCGGTCGACCCGGTTCGCCAAATGCTGTTCACCAGCCCGAACTACATGGCTTTCGTTTCGAAAATGGTGCCACGCGAGCAAGTCGCCGCCGGCAGCAAACGCGAAAGCGAGACCGCTGGCGTGCAGCCAAATACCGGCGCCCCTTACGCGGTGATCATGCACCCGTTCATGTCGCCGTTCGGCGTACCGTGCCAGGCCCCGGCCTGGGGTTACGTTGCCGGTATCGACCTGACCACCAGCAAAGTCGTGTGGAAACGCAAAAACGGCACCAGCCGCGACAGCTCGCCAATTCCGATCGGCTTCACCTTGGGCGTGCCTAGCATGGGTGGCTCGATGGTCACCGCTGGCGGCGTCGGCTTCCTCAGCGGCACCCTCGACCAGTACCTGCGCGCGTACGACGTGAACAGCGGTAAAGAGCTGTGGAAATCGCGTCTGCCGGCAGGTGGCCAAGCGACTCCGATGACCTACACCGGCAAGGACGGCAAGCAATACGTGCTGCTGGTTGTCGGCGGTCACGGCTCGCTGGGCACCAAAATGGGTGACTACGTGATTGCGTACAAACTGCCGGAATAAGATTTAGCGGCGGTAAAAATAAAGGCGATGTCCCGCAAGGGGCATCGCCTTTTTTGTGCACGCCAAACACCCATGTAGGAGCTGCCGAAGGCTGCGATCTTTTGACTTCGTTTTTTAAAAGCCAGATCAAAAGATCGCAGCCTTCGGCAGCTCCTACAGGTTGAAATGCGTTGATCTGTGGGAAAGGTACTCGTCCTACAGACGTTGAAAGTGGCGCGGAGTTTTCCGACAAGTCGCGTCGGTTGTGCCTCGGAAATCGGCTGGATAGGCTCGGGGGGTCGCTGCAAATTCAGCGAACGGGCGTCGCGGCCCGAGCAGTTCATTCGATTTGATGCATAATCGCCGGCCCAAACTGGAGCGCTCAGGTGCTTTTAGTTTGGTTTGATGGTGGCTGTGCGCGGGATACCTTCGGGTATGCCGAGATTGCCGAATGGCTCGGTCCGCGAACCTGCGTACAGCTGCCACCCTCCGTCGCGTCGCGGTGATTGAGAGTGACAGCCCCACTTATCATTCGGAGCGTCACCATGAAAAAGCCAACACCCAATCCGCCAGAAACCGATGACACCTCGCCCTACGAATCCCCCGATTCCAAGAAATTCCACGAAGCCGCCGAACGCGCCCTCGACCACTACCTCAAACCCAACGCCTTAACCCTGCGCTTCCACAAACCCAGCACCATGTTCCAGGTCGCCCCCGAGCAGGACAGCGAAAGCCTGCTGGTCCACGCCTGCGAATCACTGGCCCAGGCCAGCCTGATGACCAGCGACATCGCCGCCTACATCGACCTGCCGCAACGACGGACGATCCTGGCGATTCAGCAGATCATCATGCTCGCCGAACTGGCGGTGAACCGCGTGCTGGATAACCACGAAATCCCCGCAAATACCTGACAAACCACCCGGTGCAGGAGCTGCCGCAGGCTGCTCCTGCACAGGTGAGCGTTAGCCCGGCTGACTCAAGAAGCTTTCCCTCCGTTTTTCATCAACCGCAATCGCTCAATGATCAATTGCTCGGCCTGTTTGCGAGTCTCAAGCAACAAACTCTCATCCGTCGCGCTATAGATCACCCGATAACGCAGACCCGGGGTGTCAGGGGAGTATTCGCGAATAGTGCAGCCCTCGTAACTCGTATCGGTATAACTCATGGCTGGATTCCTTTAAGTCCGTAAATCGGCATGCGCCGCCCTGCCTGAAGACGCCTGGTTAATCTCGGATCGACCGGGCAACGTGTCTACTGTCAGAAATTACAGGGGCCCAAGACCGCTTCGAAATAAACCGCAATGAATTTTGATCTATGAGTTAACCGTCAGATTGCAGATGACTGTCGAGAGGCATCGCCTTATTTGTGCACGCTATTTCAGAAGCACTCGAAATAACCTGTGGGAGCGAGCTTGCTCGCGAAGGCGTCAGCATATTCAACATCTACGGTGCCTGACACACCGCGTCCGCGAGCAGGCTCGCCCATAGTCGGATTGAGCGCATTTAGCTAGAAAACGGTCGGCTGTCAGGTCACATTCGCAAGCGGCCCTCCCCGCCACCGGATTATCTTGCGCGTCCTATATAACTCGTCTCATAGGGCATCATCACGAATAGGCATAAAAACCTGTCAGATATGACAGTTAACAGGTTATGCCGTTTCTCTCAGACTTCCTTCTCCAACTCAATCAATCGAGGAAGCCCCCTATGACAACTTCAAAAGCATTCCCAGCAGTCTTCGCCGTCGGTGTTCTTGATATTGATGTGAAAGGCACTATCAGCGGTACGTATTTAGATCTGACCAGCTACAGGACCAAAGCCACTTCTGTGTCATTCAACCCGTTAGGGGGTTATTACTTTGATTTCGGTCACAAAAAAGGCTTATCGAGCGAACGAACTTTTTCCGTTTCACTTCGCGACCTGCTAAAGCCATCTACACCTGCCTACTCTGAAAGAGTCGTTACAGGCCGGGGTATCCAGTTTTATGAATTTAAAACAGAGTCCTCTTCAACTATCGCAGTCACCAAGCTCAACCCCAACCTCTACCGATATGACTTCAAAGACTTCGAACTTTTCGGCAAGGCACGCTACACGGATGACACACGTGAACTCACCTGCAACGGGTTCTTTCTGCTCCAGGAACTGACGTGGCCTTTATAACGACCTTGGTCAGGTAACCCCGTACCCAAATGCAGAACGTAAAATCAAAAGCCCC
>NZ_AKJR01000279.1:0-2496 GCF_000282235.1 Pseudomonas sp. GM24
GGCAGCTCCTACAGGGGTGATAGATTCCAAATGCAGGAGCTGCCGAAGGCTGCGATCTTTTGATCTTTCCTTACACCACCTGCTTATCCAGCTTCTTCTCCTGCGCCGTCACCTGTTGGCACAACTCGATCATCTGCTCGCGCATCCAGCGATTCGCCGGATCCTGGTCAGTGCTTTCATGCCAATACAGATGCGTCTCCACCGGCGGCACATCATTCACCGGCAGATTAAACGCCTGCAGTTCATGGCGACGGGCAAAGCGCTCCGGCACGGTCATGACCATGTCGGTCTGCTGCATCACCTGCGATGCCATCAAATAGTGCTGCGAACGCAGGGCGATCTTGCGTTGAATGCCCATTTTGCCCAGCGCCAGATCGACATAACCCAGGCCACTGCGACGGCTGGAAATATGGATATGGGTCAGCGACAGGTAATCATCCAGCGAGAGCTTTTCCTTGCCCGCCATCGGATGCCCTTTGCGCATCGCGCAGACGTAGCGGTCTTCCATCAGCTTGACGTGGCGCACCTGCGGGTCGGTGTTGAGCGGCGCATCCACGGCGAAATCCAGACGCCCGGCGGCCAGCTCTTTGGTGGTCTCGCGGCGTTTGGACAGAAAACTTTCGATGATCACCGTCGGCGCCAGGCGGCGCAGGCGCTGAAACAGCGGCGGCAAAATCACCGCCTCGGTGAGGTCGGTCATGCTGATGCGGTAAGTCTTGACCGCTTGTGCCGGGTTGAAAATGCGGCTTTCCTGTACCGACACACGCAGCAACGACAGCGCGTTACGCACCGGGCCGATGATGTTCTGTGCCATCGGTGTCGGCACCATGCCCTGAGCCGTGCGCACGAACAGTGGATCGTTAAAGGTTTCGCGCAACCGCGCCAATGCGTTGGATACCGCCGGCTGAGTGATGCCGACAATCTGCCCGGCGCGGGTCAGGTTGGCTTCGGTGTAAATCGCGTCGAAGACGATGAAAAGGTTGAGGTCGACCTTGCTCAGATTCATAACGCGGCTTCTCTTGTTTTTAAGGGCTGACGATCACTGGATCATATATCGGTGATGAATGTTTATACACGCCGAGAATAGGCTAGGTAAATTATCAGCGCTGTTCTAGCATCGATTGCATGACTTGAACAACCTCTGCCCAAGAAGGTAATTGATCATGGATTTCGCTTATTCGCCCAAGGTGCAAGAACTGCGTGAGCGCGTGACCGCGTTCATGGACACTTACGTTTATCCGGCTGAGGCGGTGTTCGAACGCCAGGTTGCCGAAGGCGATCGCTGGCAGCCGACCGCGATCATGGAAGAGCTCAAAGCCAAGGCCAAAGCCGAAGGTTTGTGGAATCTGTTCCTGCCGGAGTCGGAACTCGGTGCCGGTCTGAGCAACCTCGAATACGCACCATTGGCCGAAATCATGGGCCGCTCGCTGTTAGGCCCGGAGCCGTTCAACTGCTCGGCGCCGGACACCGGCAACATGGAAGTGCTGGTGCGTTACGCCAACGAAGAACAGAAACAGCGCTGGCTCGAACCGTTGCTGCGCGGCGAGATTCGTTCGGCGTTCGCCATGACCGAACCGGACGTAGCCTCGTCCGACGCCACCAACATGGCCGCCCGCGCCGTGCGTGATGGTGACGAGTGGGTGATCAACGGTAAAAAATGGTGGACATCCGGCGCCTGTGATCCGCGCTGCAAAATTTTGATCTTCATGGGCCTGAGCAATCCAGATGCGCCGCGCCACGCCCAGCACTCGATGATCCTCGTGCCAGTCGATACTCCCGGGGTAAAAATCGTTCGTCCGCTGCCGGTGTTTGGTTACGACGACGCTCCGCACGGCCACGCCGAAGTGCTGTTCGACAACGTGCGTGTGCCGTACGAAAACGTACTTCTAGGTGAAGGACGCGGCTTTGAAATTGCGCAAGGTCGTCTTGGCCCAGGCCGGATTCACCACTGCATGCGCTCGATCGGCATGGCCGAACGTGCACTGGAATTGATGTGCAAACGTGCGGTGAGCCGCACTGCCTTCGGTAAACCACTGGCACGTCTGGGCGGTAACGTCGACAAGATCGCCGACTCGCGGATGGAAATCGACATGGCACGTCTGCTGACGTTGAAAGCGGCGTACATGATGGACACCGTCGGTAACAAAGTGGCGAAGAGCGAAATCGCGCAGATCAAGGTTGTTGCGCCGAACGTCGCGCTGCGCGTGATCGACCGGGCGATCCAGATGCATGGCGGGGCAGGGGTCTCGAACGATTTCCCGCTGGCCTACATGTACGCCATGCAACGTACTTTGCGCCTGGCCGACGGCCCGGACGAAGTGCACCGCGCGGCGATTGGCAAGTTCGAGATCGGCAAATATGTGCCGAAGGAGATGCTGCGAAGCGAGCGCTGATCCAGCACCGCGTTAGCGTTCATCGCTGGCAAGCCAGCTCCCACAGGGATCTCCAGTGAACACAAATTTTGTGAACACCAGAGAAATCTGTGGGAGCTGGCTT
>NZ_AKJR01000280.1:0-6145 GCF_000282235.1 Pseudomonas sp. GM24
ACGCAGAGCGTCCCTAGAGGCGTTCCCACGCAGAGCGTGGGAACGATCAAAAAAAAGTCGGCAGCTCCTACAGGTTTTTTTTTCAGAGGGCTTCGCGGCTAGGTTTGCCATCAACCAGGCGCTGGATGCGCAGCGGGTTGGCGTTTTTCAGTGGCTCGGGCAACAAGCTGTCCGGGTAGTTCTGGAAGCATACCGGGCGCAGGAAACGGTCGATGGCCAGCGTGCCCACCGACGTGCCACGGGCATCGGACGTCGCCGGATACGGCCCGCCGTGCACCATCGAATCACAGACCTCGACACCGGTCGGATAACCGTTGAGCAGGATCCGCCCGACCTTCTGCTCCAGCAACGGCGTCAGCTCAGGGAAACGTTCGAAATCCGCCTGCTCGCCAATGATCGTCGCGGTCAGTTGCCCGTGCAGGCCATGCAGTGCGGCGCTGAGTTGCGCCTTGTCCGCCACTTCGACAATCACCGTGGTCGGGCCGAACACTTCTTCCTGCAGCACTTCATCGCCATCGATCAACAGGCTCGCATCGGCCTTGAACAATTGCGGTTGCGCCTGATTACCCTGCTGTGGATTACCCGCCAGATGTTCAATACCTGCGTGTGCCAACAGCTTCTGCAAGCCTTTGCCGTAGCTGCCGAGGGTGCCGGCGTTGAGCATGGTTTGCGCCGGTTGATCACCGATCAAACCAGCGACTTGCTGCACGAACGCGCTGAACTGCGGCGAACGAATACCGATCACCAGACCGGGATTGGTACAGAACTGACCGCAGCCCTGCACCACAGATGCAGTGAGGTCACGAGCAACGGTTTCCGAACGCTCGGCAAGGGCTTGCGGCAGAACGATCACCGGGTTGATGCTCGACATCTCGGCGAACACCGGGATCGGTTGCGGGCGCGCAGCGGCCATGTCACAGAGAGCGCGACCGCCCTTGAGCGAACCGGTGAAACCCACTGCCTGAATTGCCGGATGCTTGACCAGCCATTCGCCGACGCCACCGCCGTAGATCATATTGAATACGCCGGCCGGCATCGCGGTTTTTTCGGCAGCGCGGATCAGCGCATCGGCAACCAGTTCCGCTGTCGCCATGTGGCCGCTGTGAGCCTTGAACACCACCGGGCAACCGGCGGCGAGTGCCGAAGCGGTATCGCCGCCAGCCGTAGAAAAAGCCAGCGGGAAATTGCTCGCGCCGAACACTGCGACAGGGCCTAGGCCGATGCGGTATTGACGCAAATCCGGGCGCGGCAACGGCTGGCGATCCGGTAACGGCAGATCAATGCGCGCACCGTAGAAATCACCTCGGCGCAGGACTTTGGCGAACAGACGCATCTGCCCGCTGGTGCGTCCGCGCTCGCCTTGAATGCGTCCGGCCGGCAACGCCGTTTCGCGGCAGACCACAGCGACAAAATCATCACCGAGCGCATCCAGCTCATCAGCAATCGCATCGAGAAACTGCGCGCGGCGTTCGGCGCTAAGGCTGCGATAGGCCGGGTACGCGGCAGCGGCAGCTTTGGCTGCAGCGTCGACTTCTTCAACCGTGGCCTGAATGAAATCGTGCGGCAATTGTTCGCCCGTGGTTGCGTCGATCGATTGCAGTTTGACGTCGCCAGCGGCGCTGCGCTGACCACCGATGTAGTTGTGACCGAGAATCTGAGTCATGGGATCTCCTTAAAGGGTGCCGATGCTGTCCGGTTCATAAACCGCTGGGACCGGGACGATGCCGTTGAGCAGTGGCGCGCCGAATTCGGCCTGGCTGATTTCAAAAACGTCGCCCGGCTGGGTGCGGATGCCATCGGCGAACGACAGGGTCGCGGTGCCGAAGAAGTGAATGTGCACGTCACCGGGACGCAGGAACTGACTGTATTTGAAGTGGTGGTATTCGAGGTTGGCGAGGCTGTGGCACATGTTCGCCTCGCCACTGAGAAACTCGTTCTGCCAGAGCACTTCGCCGTCACGCAGGATGCGACTGGTGCCGGCCAGATGTTGAGGCAGTTCACCGGTGCGAAGTTCCGGGCCATAACTGCAACTGCGCAATTTCGAGTGGGCGAGGTACAGGTAATTCTTGCGTTCCATGACATGGTCGGAGAACTCGTTGCCCACCGCAAAACCGAGACGGTAAGGCTTGCCGTCGTGGCCAATGATGTACAAACCGGCCATTTCTGGTTCTTCGCCGGCGTCTTCGGCAAACGGCGGCACCGGGAAGGGTTGACCGGGGCGAACGACGATGCTGCCGTCGCCCTTGTAGAACCATTCCGGTTGCACACCGGCCTGCCCCGCCGCCGGTTTGCCGCCCTCCACGCCCCATTTGAAGATGCGCATGGTGTCGGTCATCGCCGCTTCATCGCCGGCCTGCTGGTGCATTTTGTCCCGCGCCGAGGCACTGCCAAGATGCGTCAGGCCGGTGCCGCTGATCAGCATGTGCGCCGGGTCCGGGTGATCGAGGGGCGGCAGCACGCGCAGTTGTGCGAGCAGCTCGGCGTAATCGTGGCTGATGCCGAGGCCGAGGGTTTGCACTTGCTGCTCCAGGGTGTTGCCGGCCTCGATGGCGGCCAGGGCCAGATCGCGCACGGAACGCGCGTCTTGCACTTCGCGCACCAGACCGTTGTCGACCACGCCGACGCGGCGTTCGCGGTTGCTTAATTCGAATTGAACCAGATGCATATGTCCTCTCCTGTATACAAAACTTCAAAACACTGCAAAACCCTGTGGGAGCTGGCTTGCCAGCGATGGCAATCTGTCTGACACATCAATGTTGAATGTGCCGCCGTCATCGCTGGCAAGCCAGCTCCCACAGGTTCCTTGGTGATTGATAGCGGGGGTCAGGTACGGGTGGCACCGCGTGCACTTGCTGCGAATTGGTCAACCGGGAGCACGTGTTTGCGCTCCAGCACGCGGTAGACGATGCCGGTCAGAATCAAGCCAAACACCATCACCCCCGAGAGAAAATACAGGCCGGACGCGAGGTTGCCGGTGTATTCCTTCAACGCCCCAATCACAAACGGCCCGATGTACCCGCCAAGATTCCCCACCGAATTGATCAGAGCAATCCCCGCCGCCGCACTCGCGCCGGCAAAGAAGCGCCCCGGCAAGGTCCAGAACACCGCCGTGCAGGAAAACAGCGCGAACGCCACCAGACACAACGCCGCCAGTTGCGCCACCGGCAACGACAACCAGGCACTGAGGAACAGGCCAATCGCGCCCAGCACATAAAGCACGGCCAGATGCCCGTAGCGATCATTCAAGCGGTCAGAACTGCGCGGTACGATCAGCAAGCCGATGATGCCGAAGATGTACGGCACCGACGAGACGAAACCGGTGACCAGATCGCTGCCGCCAAACTGTTTGATCAGCGTCGGTAACCATAGACCGAGACCATAAATGCTCAACGTCACCGGCAGATAAAACAGCGCCAGCAGCAACACGCGTTTGTCTTTCAGCGCATGCAGCGGATTGCCGTGACGGGTCTGGCCGTATTCCTGCAGATCCTTTTTCAGCTCACCGGTCAGCCAGTCTTTCTCGGCCTGATCCATCCATTTCACTTGCTGCGGGCCATCCGGCAACCAGCGCAACACCGGCCAGGTCAGCAAGATCGCCGGAGTGCCGATGACGATGAACAGCCACTGCCAGCCGTGCAGCCCGAGGACGCCATCCATGCCGAGCAAACCGCCGGACACCGGACCGGTGATCATCATCGCGATCGGTTGGGAGAGGATGAACAGCCCGAGGATCTTGCCGCGATGGCGCACCGGGAACCATTGGGTGATGTAGTAGAGAACGCCAGGGAAGAACCCCGCCTCGGCCGCGCCGAGCAGAAAGCGCATGACGTAGAAACTGTGCGGGCCCTGGACGAAGGCCATGCCGATGGTGATCGCGCCCCAGGTGATCATGATCCGCGCAAACCAGCGCCGCGCACCGAAGCGTTCGAGCATCAGGTTGCTGGGGATTTCGAAAAGGAAGTAACCAATGAAGAACAGCCCGGCGCCGAGGCCGTAAGCCGCATCGCCGATGCCGATGTCGGCGCCCATGTGCAGCTTGGCGAAGCCGACGGCGGAGCGATCCACATAGGCGATCAGGTACAGCAGGATCAGGAAGGGAATCAGTTTCAGCGTAATGCGCCGTATCAGCCGCAGTTCCTGGCTCATGAGATCGGTCTCCGATTGTTGTTTTTATAGAACCTCGGGGGACGCCTCTCACGGAAAACCGTCAGGGCCATCCCTCCGTCGAAAACGACTATATAGTAATACTAATTCACCAACAACACTTCCAAACCTAGGATTTTGCGCTTAGATTAAGCCGTAGCTGGAACACTATAGTCATACAATAAGAGAATCGATCATGTCTGATAAGAAACCCACCCTGCGCTCCGCCCAATGGTTTGGCACGGCCGACAAGAACGGCTTCATGTACCGCAGCTGGATGAAGAATCAGGGCATCGCCGACCACCAGTTTCACGGCAAGCCGATCATCGGCATCTGTAACACCTGGTCGGAACTGACCCCGTGCAACGCGCACTTCCGCCAGATCGCGGAGCACGTCAAACGCGGGGTGATCGAGGCTGGCGGTTTTCCAGTGGAATTCCCGGTGTTCTCCAACGGCGAATCGAACCTGCGTCCGACCGCCATGCTCACCCGCAACCTGGCGAGCATGGACGTTGAAGAAGCGATTCGCGGCAATCCGATCGACGGCGTAGTGCTGCTGACCGGTTGCGACAAAACCACTCCAGCGCTGCTGATGGGCGCGGCGAGTTGCGATGTGCCAGCGATTGTTGTGACCGGCGGGCCGATGCTCAACGGCAAGCACAAGGGCAAGGACATCGGCTCGGGCACGGTGGTCTGGCAGCTCAGCGAACAGGTCAAGGCCGGCACCATCACGATTGACGATTTCCTTGCAGCCGAGGGCGGCATGTCGCGTTCGGCGGGCACCTGCAACACCATGGGCACCGCATCGACCATGGCTTGCATGGCTGAAGCACTCGGCACTTCGCTACCGCACAACGCGGCGATCCCGGCGGTGGATGCGCGGCGTTATGTGTTGGCGCACATGTCCGGCATGCGTGCGGTGGAGATGGTTCGCGAAGATCTGAAACTGTCGAAGATCCTCACTAAAGAAGCCTTCGAGAATGCTATCCGGGTCAACGCTGCCATCGGTGGTTCGACCAACGCGGTGATTCACTTGAAAGCCATCGCCGGGCGCATCGGTGTTGAACTGGATCTGGACGACTGGACCCGCATCGGGCGCGGCATGCCGACCATTGTCGACCTGCAACCGTCGGGGCGTTTTCTGATGGAAGAGTTCTATTACGCCGGTGGTTTGCCAGCGGTGTTGCGTCGTCTCGGTGAGGCCAATCTGATCCCTAACCCGAATGCACTGACGGTGAACGGCAAGTCGATCGGCGAGAACACCAAGGACGCGCCGATCTATGGCGAAGACGAGGTGATCCGCACGCTCGACAATCCGATTCGCGCCGACGGTGGTATCTGCGTATTGCGCGGCAATCTGGCGCCGCTCGGCGCGGTACTCAAGCCGTCCGCTGCAACCCCGGAACTGATGCAGCATCGCGGCCGCGCGGTGGTGTTTGAAAACTTCGACATGTACAAGGCGCGGATCAATGATCCGGAGCTGGATGTCGATAAGGATTCGATTCTGGTGATGAAGAACTGCGGGCCGAAGGGTTATCCGGGCATGGCCGAAGTCGGCAACATGGGTTTGCCGGCCAAGTTGCTGGCGCAGGGTGTGACGGACATGGTGCGCATTTCCGATGCACGGATGAGCGGTACGGCGTATGGCACCGTAGTTTTGCACGTGGCGCCGGAAGCGGCGGCCGGCGGGCCTCTGGCGACAGTGAAGGAAGGCGACTGGATCGAGCTGGATTGCGCCACCGGGCGTTTGCACCTGGATATTCCGGATGCTGAACTGGCGGCGCGCATGGCGGATCTGCAGCCACCGCAGCAGTTGCTGGTGGGCGGTTATCGTCAGCTGTACATCGACCATGTGCTGCAGGCGGATCAGGGCTGTGACTTCGATTTCCTTGTCGGTTGCCGAGGGGCTGAAGTGCCGCGCCATTCCCATTAAAATCAAAAGATCGCAGCCTTCGGCAGCTCCTACATTGGAATGCATTTGATCGTTCCCACGCTCCGCGTG
>NZ_AKJR01000281.1:70-12680 GCF_000282235.1 Pseudomonas sp. GM24
CGGGCGGCGTTCCGATGAGGGTATCGGCGGTCTAGCCAATCAACCCTCTTCCAGCCACCAACGCAACGGCTTGCCTTCCGCCGGCCAGAAGCGCATCTGCTCGATCGGCGAGATGTCCCAGCGCTCGACATGCTCCAGCGCCTGCAGGAAGCGTTGTTCCTGCTCCATCAGCGCTGGTGCACAAAGCTTGCGGGTCTTGCCGATCTTGCCGAAAGTCAGCTTGTCACCGTCCAGCGTGTACGGCGCGAACCAATGGTTGCAGCCACCGTTGCCGTAGGCGCGGCCATCATCGCCAAGGGTCACGGTCAGATGGCTGTAATCCATCAACGGCCGCTCACCGATCCACTCCAGAATGTAGCTGCGGTTCTGTTGCAGTTGCACAGGTTCTGCGGCACAGCCCACCAGGCCGGCACCGACCAGCGCGGTCAGGGCAAGGCGTTTGATCATGCCGACACCTGGCATTTCGGGCACAAATGCTTGTCGCCAACGGCTTTCCAGCCCAGCTCGGCGATGCGCGCGGTGGCTGCCGGTTTTTCTGCGGTTTTACCGAGTTTGGCGTCCACGGCGAATTCGAAGCTCAGCTCTTTGGCGCAGCTGTCGCAGTTGACCTGCCAGGTGTGGATCGCCAGTTCACCGAACACCGGGCCCGTGGTCATCGCGGTCCATTGGCCCGGCGGATTGATCAGGTGGCGGACGGTTTCAACGGTCAGGCGCATGGACAAGTCCTTGCTGCCTTTGAGGGTGACCAACAGCGCGTCACCGATGCGAATCGAGCCACCATTGCCGGTGACCTGATAGCGGCCCGGAACGAGGGCGCGGCATTCGGTGAGAGTGTGTTGCGGGTTCATCAGGGTGTAGCGGAAATCGTGTTCGACCATGGGTCCTCCAAATATGCGCGACATGCTAGCACGGGCTTGATTGCAGAATGATGCGCGCGTGCGACCTTCGATCCGGTTCAAATGCCGCGACACTCATGGCAAACTGCCGGCCTCGAATCTGAAGGAACGGAACATGGCGCTGATCGAATGTTATGAATGCAAGAAGAGCATCAGCTCCGAAGCCAACGCGTGCATTCATTGCGGGGCTCCAATGGCGGAGCAAGCAGTACACGCGCAAACCGTAGCCGCGCCTGTTCAGGCTGCGACAATCTCGTTCGGCAGTCTGCCGCGTAACAAGGCTGTGCCCGAAGTCAGTGCTCCAGCGCCTGAGCCGCAACCTTTGCCGAAAGTGATGCCGGCCGCAGCGCGGCGTCGGCGCCAGCAGCCCACCGAGCAACCGGCCACTGAGCAGACCAATGCCGACGGCAGTCGCCCGGTGGAAGGCTGGCTGAAGATCATGATCTTCCTGCTGCCGATGTTTTTCGTCTGGTTCCTGCTGCGCTACGGCCACTCGATGAAACAGCGCTTTTTTGGCTTCGGCTGGCTGGCGATGCTGATTCTGGCGACTTCGCTTTCACCCAAGTAAGCGGAAAAAATTTCAACCCTCGACCTGGTTCTGTGGCGTTCCCGCCACCCAGGTCGCGATGTTGTGCAGGGTGGTTGCAGCAATCGCACCCAGTGCTTCGCGGGTCAGAAACGCCTGATGCGCGGTGATGATCACGTTGGGAAAGGTCAGCAGGCGCGCCAGCACATCGTCCTGCAGGGGCAGGTCGGAGCGATCCTCGAAAAACAGTTGTGCCTCTTCCTCATAAACATCCAGCCCCAGATAGCCGAGCTGGCCGTCCTTCAATGCATCGATCAGTGCCGGTGTGTCGACCAGGCCACCACGGCCGGTATTGATCAGCATGGCGCCGGCCTGCATGTGCGCCAGCGAATCGCGGTTGATCAGGTGTTTGCTCTGCTCGTTGAGCGGGCAGTGCAGGCTGATGATCCGCGACTGCGCGAGCAGTTCCGGCAGGCTCAGATAACGCGCACCCAACGCCAGCACCTCCGGGTTGGGGAAAGGATCGTAAGCCAGCAGCTCACAGCCGAAGCCGTGCATGATTTTGGCGAACGTGGCGCCGATCTGGCCGGTGCCGACAATTCCCACGGTTTTGCCGACCAGGTCGAAACCGGTCAGGCCATGCAGGCTGAAATCGCCTTCACGGGTGCGGTTATAGGCACGGTGCAGACGACGGTTGAGGGCCAGGATCAGCGCCACGGCGTGTTCGGCCACCGCATGCGGCGAGTAGGCCGGCACGCGCACCACGGCCAGCCCGAGACGTTTCGCCGCGGCCAGATCGACATGGTTGTAACCCGCCGAGCGTAGGGCAATCAGGCGCGTGCCGCCCGCGGCCAGACGTTCCAGCACCGCAGCGCTGAGATCATCATTGATAAACGCACAGACCACTTGGTGTTTGTCGGCCAGCGCTGCCGTATCGAGGCTGAGCCGGGCCGGTTGAAAGTGCAGCTCGATACCCGCCGGGCAATCGGCGGCGAGGAAGCTGTCGCGGTCGTAGGTCTGGCTACTGAAAACGAGCGTGCGCATGAAATCCTCCTGGAACATCGACACGGATTGAATCACCCGATCCCACTTTAGCGCTGCCGGTGTTGGCCGGCATTGCTGTGGATCAGGCGCTGATCTTCGCTTGCGCCGCGAGCCGGTTGATCGCGCGCTCCAGTTCTTCCAGCGCTGCCACAGCCTTGGGGTCGTCCTGCTTGAGCAGGGTTTCGCTGCGCTGGCAGGCCGCGCGCAATTGCGGTACGCCGCAATAACGGGTGGCACCGTGCAGGCGATGGACGCGCTCGATCAATGCGTTCTGGTCGCGGTTTTCGCACGCCGCGCGGATGGCTTCGCGGTCGGCTTCCAGTGAGGCGAGCAACATGGCCAGCATGTCCGCCGCCAAGTCAGCCTTGCCGGCAGCCAGGCGCAAGCCTTCCTCGTGATCAAGCACCGGCAGTTCGTTATTGCCCGCCGCGCTGTCGCTGATCCGTTCCGGCCCTTGATTGCGCAAGGCCAGGCCGGTCCACTTCAGTACCACCTGCGCCAGTTGCCGCTCGCTGATCGGCTTGGTCAGGTAGTCATCCATGCCGCTTTGCAGCAGCGCGCGTTTTTCGTTGGCCATGGCGTGGGCGGTGAGGGCGACGATCGGCAGCGGCGTGCAGTGTCGCTCGCTTTCCCACTGGCGAATGGTTTCGGTGCTCTGGCGGCCGTCCATGCCTGGCATCTGCACGTCCATCAACACCAGATCGAACGATTCGCTCTGCACCGCTTTGACCGCCGCGTAGCCGCTTTCCACCGCAAGTACCTTGGCACCCATGTCTTCGAGCAGGGTTTGCACCAGCAGCAGGTTGGCCGGGTTGTCGTCGACACAGAGCACTTTCGGCGCGCGGCTCGACAGCGGTTCGCCTGGCTCATTGCGCGGCTGGCGCGGGTTGACCAGATCGGCCAGGGCGCGCCGCAATTTACGTGTGCAGGCCGGTTTCGCTTGCAGTTGGCTGTGCGGGTTCGGCACCGACAGATGGAACAGCGTCTGTTCGGTGGTCGGGCACAGCACCAGCACTTTGCAGCCGAGGTGTTCGAGGTCCCAGATGTGCTGATTCAAACGCTCGGGCAGCATGTCGTTGCTGGTGATGCCGATGACCGCCAGATCGATCGCCTGATCGGTCTGGTGCGCGCCGGTGACGCCGTTGGTCAAACTTTCGAGGGTGTTGAACGGCGTGACATCGAGGCCACAGTCTTCCAGTTGGTGCTGCAAGGCCTGACGTGCCAGTTCGTGATTTTCCAGCACCGCCACGCGGCGCCCGAGCAACGGCGCGGCCGGCAAATCTTCGGCGTCGTCACGGGTTTTCGGCAGGCTCAGGCTGATCCAGAATTCCGAGCCTTCGCCCGGCGTGCTGTCGACGCCGATTTCGCCGCCCATCTGTTCGATCAGGCGTTTGGAAATCACCAGCCCCAGACCGGTGCCACCCGGTTGCCGCGACAGCGAGTTGTCGGCCTGGCTGAACGCCTGGAACAACGCGCGCACATCCTGATTCGACAGACCGATGCCAGTGTCCTGAATGCTGATGCGCAGTTGCACGCTGTCTTCGTGTTCCTCTTCAAGCATCGCCCTGGCGACGATGGTGCCTTCGCGGGTGAACTTGATGGCGTTGCTGACCAGGTTGGTGAGGATCTGCTTCAGACGCAGCGGGTCACCGACCAGCGACAGCGGCGTGTCGCGATAGACCAGACTGACCAGCTCCAACTGCTTGGCGTGTGCGGCCGGGGCGAGGATGGTCAGGGTGTCCTGTAGCAGGTCGCGCAGGTTGAACGGAATGTGGTCGAGTACCAGTTTGCCGGCCTCGATTTTCGAGAAGTCGAGGATCTCGTTGATGATCCCCAGCAGGCTGTCGGCAGACTTTTCGATGGTGCCCAGATAATCGAGCTGGCGCGGGGTCAGTTCACTTTTCTGCAACAGGTGGGTGAAGCCGAGAATGCCATTGAGCGGCGTGCGGATCTCGTGGCTCATGTTGGCGAGGAATTCGGATTTGATCCGGCTGGCTTCCAGCGCTTCTTTGCGCGCCAAGTCCAGTTCGATGTTCTGGATCTCGATGGTTTCCAGATTCTGCCGGACGTCTTCGGTGGCCTGATCGACACTGTGCTGCAGTTCTTCGCGGGCGTTTTGCAGGGTGCCGGCCATGCGGTTGATGCCCGACGCCAGTTCGTCCAGCTCCTGACTGCCGAGCGGCGGCAAACGCGTTTCCAGATGGCCGTCCTTGAGTTGCGCGACGGCTTGCTTGATCTGGCTCAGCGGACGGTTGATGGTGCGGCCCATGCGTAACGCCAGCAATGCCGCGCCCGCCAGACCGGCGGCAATCAGCAACAGGCTGGCGAACAGGCTGCGATAACCGCGCAGCAGCATGCCGTTGTGCGACAGCTCCAATTCGACCCAGCCGAGCAGTCGGTCGGATTCGTCCGGGATCAGTTCACCGGCGAGGTTGCGGTGTTTGCCGAACACCGGCATCAGGTAACGCGTCGCGTCATTGCCGCTGCGCCGTTGCAAATGCGAGCTGTCGCCGCTCGGCGCCTGATTGAGCATGGTCGGCCCGGCATGGGCCAGCGGCGAGCGGTCCGGGGCGAGGAAGGTCACCGCGCGCACGTCCGGTTGTTCAAGAGACTGGGTGGCGATGCGTTCAAGCAGATCGCTATTGCCGTGCCCCATGGCGGGTGCCACCAGCGGCGCCAGTTGCTCGGCGATCATTTCGCCGCGTTGCATCAATTGGCTCTGCAAGTCGGACTGCTGCGTCCAGGTGAAATAACCACCCAGCACCAGCGCCATCAGGCTGGTCGGCAACAAGGTCAGCAACAACACGCGACCTTTGATTCCCAGTTTCTTGAGCACGCCTATCTCCTGCATCCCGCTGATCTGTTGACTCATGCGTGCATCCGGCACGCGGCATGGGCGCAGTGTAGCGATTTGCTCGCAGGCAATCTCCGGAAAAATGCACTCGTGGTGGGGCAGGGGGGCCGGTGTTCATTTGTCGGTTGGGCCAACCTTGAGTTGCCCGATCCCCGGCAATCTTGAATAATCAGTCTCAACTGAGAATTACTTGCAGATACTCATGACTCCTGTTTCCGCTGGCCAGCCACGCATTCTCTCCATCGAAGACGATCCGGTGCTCGGCGCCTATGTTCACGAACATCTGGGCCGCAGCGGCTTTCAGGTGACCTGGTGTCAGAACGGTCAGGAAGGCCTGAGCATCGCCAAACGCCAGCCGTTCGATGTGGTGCTGATGGATATCCTGTTGCCAGGCATGGACGGTTTGAATGTGTTGACGCAATTGCGCCAGAGCCATTCGACGCCGGTGCTGCTGATGTCGGCCCTCGGCGCCGAGGCGGATCGTATCAGTGGTTTCCGTCTGGGGGCCGACGACTATTTGCCCAAACCGTTCAGCATGGCCGAGTTGCATGTGCGCATCGAAGCGATCCTGCGTCGAGTTGCCCTGGATCGGCGACCGGCATCGCTGGCGCCGCCGGTGGCGGCCGGTACGCTGCGTTTTGACGATGAACAGTGCGATGTGTTTTTCCGCGAGCAAGCCGCCGGGCTGACCCGCAGCGAATTCCGTTTGCTGGAAACCCTCAATCGCAATGACGAGGAAGTGCTGAGCAAAGCTTTCCTCTATCAGCACGTTTTGCAACGCGGCTACGCGGCCCACGACCGCAGTCTCGACATGCATATCAGCCAGATCCGCCGCAAACTCAAAGCCATCGGTTACACCGAGCGTGAAGTGCGGACTGTCTGGGGCAAGGGCTACGTATTGAGCGCCGCCGATGAAACGCTCTGAACTGCCGGGGCGGCATTCGCTGTTCTGGAAACTGGCGTTTCTGCTGGTGGCCTTCTGTCTGCTGATGATCTGGCTGAGCTGGTCGTGGGGGCGTTACATGGAGGAGCGCAACCAGTTCCTCTCCGACGAAGCGCGCGGCACGCTCACTCGTTATGCCGCGCAAGCGGAACAGGCGTGGCAGCATGGTGGACGCAGCGGTGTTGATGACTGGCTGCAGAGCATGGAATTGCGCGAAGCCAGTTGGGTCGGCGTGATCGGCGGCAATTTGCAGTCGCTGAGCAATGATCCGCTCAATGATCAGGAATTGCAGCGCCTGACCTTCCTGCGCGGTCTCGACTGGCCGATTCACAAACAGGGGCGGCCGTGGTTGCGCATTCCTTTCCCCAATGAGCCGTCTGCCGGCAGCCTGGTGATCGAATTGCCCGAACGATTTGTTCCGGGCAAGTACCGGGTGTTCTGGCGCGTCATCACCAACGGCGTGATTCCCGGGTTGTTCACGTTATTGCTGTGTGTCGGTCTGTACCGCTTGCTGGTCGTGCCGCTGAACAACCTGCGCGAACAGGCCAACGCCTGGCGCGCCGACCAGTTGAATGTACGGCTGTCGAGCGGCATCACCCAACGGCCGGACGAACTCGGCGAGCTGGCGCGGGCATTCGACTCGATGTCCGAACGCCTGCAATCGACCGTCGCCTTGCAACAGCAACTGCTGCGTGATCTGTCCCACGAATTGCGCACACCGTTGAGCCGCTTGCGGGTCGCCAGTGAAAGCGAACAAGGTCTGCTGCAACTGCGTGAGCGCATAGGTCGTGAAGTCGACGGTATGCAACGCTTGGTCGAAGACACCCTGCAACTGGCCTGGCTCGATACCGAGCGCTCGCCATTGCCCGACGAGGCGATTCAGATCGAGGCGCTGTGGGAAATGCTCACCGACAATGCCTGTTATGAAAGCGGCTGGCCGAGTCTGCAATTGCAGTGCGCGGTCGAGGCCTCATGCTGGGTGCGTGGCAACCTGAATACGCTGGCGCAGGCGTTGGAGAACATTTTGCGTAACGCGATTCGGCATTCGCCGCCGAGCGGGATCGTGCGTCTTGATGGACGGCGCGATGGTGATTACTGGCATCTGTGGCTGGAAGATCAGGGCGGCGGCGTAGCGGAAGGGGATCTGCAACGGATCTTTTCACCGTTCACCCGGCTCGACGGCTCGCGGCCCGGGGACGGTGGATTTGGCTTGGGGCTGAGCATCGCGCGCAATGCCGTGCAGCGTCAGGGCGGAAGTATTTGGGCGGAGAACAGCGGGGCGGGGTTGCGGTTGAATTTGCGGTTGGTCGCTGAGGGTGATTTCGCGCCGCCTGACGCCTTCGCGAGCAGGCTCGCTCCCACATTGGAACTCGGTTCGCCGCAGATCGTGTGATCAACAGTTAATAGTGTCATCACTGCTGACACTATTCTGCGAATGACACTACTCCCTGTGGGAGCGAGCCTGCTCGCGAAGAGTCTCTGCGCATCACCACCAATGAAAATGGCTCAACACAAAAGTCGCACCACTGGTGCGACTTTCAATCCCTTATTCCCATAAACCATAAGCACCGCACTTTGCGTGATATGGCCTGCGCGGGTTTGCCGGTATGATAGGCGCCCCCGCACGTCTGGATTGCGAATACGCCATGACCTTGCAGTACCCAACCATCGCCGATTGCGTCGGCAACACGCCGCTGGTGCGTTTGCAGCGCCTGCCCGGTGCTACCAGCAACACCCTATTGCTCAAGCTCGAAGGGAATAACCCGGCGGGTTCGGTCAAGGACCGTCCGGCGTTGTCGATGATCACTCGCGCCGAGTTGCGCGGGCAGATTCATGCCGGTGATACGCTGATCGAAGCGACCTCGGGTAACACCGGGATCGCGCTGGCCATGGCGGCCGCGATCAAGGGTTACAAAATGATTCTGATCATGCCGGACAACTCCAGCGCCGAACGTAAAGCGGCAATGACCGCGTACGGTGCCGAGCTGATTCTGGTCAGCCAGGAAGAAGGCATGGAAGGCGCCCGCGACCTCGCCCAGCGTATGGAAGCCGAAGGCCGTGGCAAGGTGCTCGATCAGTTCGCCAATGGCGACAATCCTGAAGCGCATTACACCACCACAGGTCCGGAAATCTGGCGTCAGACCCAGGGCACCATCACTCATTTCGTCAGCTCGATGGGCACCACCGGCACCATCATGGGCGTGTCGCGCTACTTGAAAGAGCAGAGCGACAAAGTGCAGATCGTCGGACTGCAACCGATGGAAGGCTCGGCCATTCCGGGCATCCGTCGCTGGCCGCAGGAATACCTGCCGAAGATCTATCAGGCCGATCGCGTTGACCGTATCGTCGACATGGCGCAAAGCGAAGCCGAGGACGTCACCCGACGTCTGGCCCGCGAAGAAGGCATCTTCTGCGGCGTGTCCTCGGGCGGTGCGGTGGCAGCGATGCTGCGCCTGTCCAAAGAAGTTGAAAACGCGGTGATCGTCGCGATCATCTGCGACCGTGGCGACCGTTACCTGTCGACCGGCATTTTCGACGCGCCCAACTGATGGCCAAGCACGAGAGAGGCCTGCGCTTCCAGCCCACGGGCGGCAGCAAGGCCGCGCAAATCCCGACCGGCAAAAAGCAGCGCTTGAGCATCGAGCGCCTGGCCAATGACGGTCGCGGCATCGCGTTTTTCGAAGGCAAGACCTGGTTCGTCCTCGGCGCCCTTGCTGGTGAAGAGGTCGAAGCGCGGGTGCTCGGCGCCCACGGCAAAGTGGTCGAAGCGCGCACCGAACGCGTGTTCAAGGCCAGCGAGCTGCGCCGCCCGGCACCCTGCCAGCACGCCGGCCGTTGCGGCGGTTGCAGCGTCCAGCATTTGCCTCACAACGAACAGCTTGCCCTGAAACAGCGCATGCTCGCCGAGCAATTGTCGCGTGTCGCCGGTGTCGAACCTGAAGAATGGGCAGCACCGCTGACCGGACCTGAATTCGGCTATCGCCGTCGCGCCCGCATCGCCGTGCGCTGGGACATGAAGGCGAAGAAACTCGAAGTCGGTTTCCGCGCCGCCGGCAGTCAGGACATCGTCGCGATCAGCGAATGTCCGGTGCTGGTACAGCCCTTGCAACCGATCATGACCCGTTTGCCGGAGATGCTTCGTCGTTTGAGCAAACCGCAGGCGCTGGGGCATGTCGAGTTGTTCAGTGGCTCGTCACTGGCGGTGTTGCTGCGGCACATGGCGCCGTTGTCCGAAGCGGATCTGACCATCCTCAAGGACTTCTGCCAATTCCATGAAGCGCAGTTGTGGCTGCATGGCGAAGGCGAGCCGCAACCGGTCGATGCGACCCAGTCGCTGGGCTATCGCCTGGAACAGTGGGATCTGGATCTGGCTTACCGGCCGGGCGACTTCGTCCAGGTCAACGCTGGCGTCAACGAAGCGATGGTGGCGCAGGCGCTGGACTGGCTGAAACCGGGTAGCGATGAACGTGTGCTGGATCTGTTCTGCGGCTTGGGCAACTTTGCTTTGCCGCTGGCCAAAGCCGTGCGCGAAGTGGTGGCAGTCGAAGGTGTGCAGACCATGGTCGATCGCGCCGAAGCCAACGCCGCTAGTAACAATTTGCATAACACAAAGTTTTTTCAAGCCGATTTATCCCAGCCTTTGACCGATGCCCAGTGGATCGGAAACGGCTTTTCTGCGGTACTCTTGGACCCACCGCGTGACGGTGCTTTCGAGGTGGTTCGCAAGCTGGCGACCCTGGGTGCCAAACGGTTGGTGTATGTGTCGTGCAACCCTGCAACTCTGGCGCGCGACACGGTCGAATTGATCAAGCAGGGCTACCGGTTAAAACGTGCCGGGATTCTCGATATGTTTCCTCAGACGGCACATGTCGAGGCCATGGCGTTATTTGAAGCGAGCCAGGATGGCTCGTCTGAATCCGTCTGACCTGTCCGCGCAGCGCTCGCTTTAGCCCCGCGAGCGCGAATGGGCACTGAAGGTCAGCGATTTGACGCATTGAATCTGCGTCGTAGGGAAGGTAAAGCAACATGGTACAGGTGAGAGCACACCAGCCGATCAACACTGACGGCAGTATCAATCTCGAGGCTTGGCTCGATCACGCGGTCAGTGTCGATCTGGCACTGGATCGCGAAGCCTTGAAAGAAGCCTGCGAGTTCGCTCGCGAGGCCGAACAACAGTCCAATGCCAAGAAGAATCTGTGGGCCGAAGGCTCCGGTAGTTTCAGTACCGGCCTGGAAATCGCCGAGATTCTCGCCGACCTCAAGCTCGATCAGGATTCTCTGGTCGCGGCGGTCCTGTATCGCGGTGTACGCGAAGGCCAGATCGAACTGGCGGCCGTCGGTCAGCGCTTCGGCCCGGTGGTGGCCAAACTGATCGACGGCGTGCAGCGCATGGCCGCTATCAGCGCCAGCCTCAGTCCGCGTCAGTCGATGGTCATGGGCACGCAGGGGCAGGTGGAAAACCTGCGCAAGATGCTCGTGGCGATGGTCGACGATGTCCGTGTTGCGCTGATCAAACTGGCCGAACGAACCTGCGCCATTCGCGCGGTGAAAACCGCCGACGATGAAAAACGTAACCGTGTCGCCCGCGAAGTGTTCGATATCTATGCGCCGCTCGCGCACCGCCTCGGCATCGGTCATATCAAATGGGAACTGGAGGACTTGTCCTTCCGCTATCTCGAACCTGATCAATACAAACAGATTGCCAAGTTGCTCCACGAGCGACGGCTTGATCGCGAGCGTTTCATCGCCGACGTGATGACCCAGCTCAAGGATGAATTGCAGGCCACCGGCGTCGATGCCGACATCAGCGGCCGGGCGAAACACATCTATTCGATCTGGCGCAAAATGCAGCGCAAGGGTCTGGAATTCAGCCAGATCTACGACGTGCGCGCGGTGCGCGTGCTGGTCCCGGAAATGCGCGACTGCTACACCGCGCTGGGTATCGTCCACACCTTGTGGCGGCACATCCCGAAAGAGTTCGACGACTACATCGCCAACCCGAAAGAGAACGGCTACCGCTCGTTGCACACGGCAGTGATCGGCCCTGAGGGTAAAGTGCTTGAGGTGCAGATCCGTACGCATTCGATGCACGAAGAAGCCGAACTCGGCGTCTGCGCGCACTGGCGTTACAAAGGCACCGACGTCAAATCCGGCTCGAACCATTACGAAGAGAAAATCTCCTGGCTGCGTCAGGTCCTCGAGTGGCATGAAGAACTGGGTGACATCGGTGGCCTGGCCGAACAGCTGCGCGTCGACATCGAGCCGGACCGGGTCTACATCTTCACCCCCGACGGTCACGCCATCGACTTGCCAAAAGGCGCGACGCCGCTGGACTTCGCTTACCGCGTGCACACCGAAATCGGCCACAACTGCCGTGGCGCGAAGATCAACGGGCGCATCGTGCCGCTCAACTACAGCCTGCAGACCGGTGAGCAGGTCGAGATCATCACCAGCAAGCACGGTACGCCGAGCCGCGACTGGCTGAACTCCAACCTCGGGTACGTCACCACCTCGCGGGCGCGGGCGAAGATCGTTCACTGGTTCAAGCTACAGGCGCGCGACCAGAACGTTGCCGCCGGTAAAACCCTGATCGAGCGCGAGCTGACGCGCCTCGGTCTGCCTGCGGTGGACTTCGACAAGCTGGCCGACAAGGCCAACATGAAAACCGCCGAAGACATGTTCGCCGCCCTCGGTGCCGGCGACCTGCGTCTGGCGCAACTGGTCAACCTGGCGCAGCAACTGGTCGAGCCGGAACGCGGTAACGAACAGCTGGAACTGATTCCGCGCAAAGCCACCGGCTACAAACCGGGCAAGCGCGGCGACATTCAGATCCAGGGCGTCGGCAACCTGATGACGCAGATGGCCGGTTGCTGCCAGCCACTGCCGGGCGACGCGATCGTCGGTTACATCACCCAGGGCCGTGGCGTGAGCATTCACCGTCAGGACTGCGCCTCGGTGCTGCAACTGGGCGGGCGCGAGCCAGAGCGGATCATTCAGGTCAGCTGGGGCCCGGTGCCGGTGCTCACCTACCCGGTGGACATCGTCATTCGTGCCTACGACCGTTCCGGTCTGCTGCGTGACGTCTCGCAGGTGCTGCTCAACGAGCGCATCAACGTGCTGGCGGTCAATACCCGCTCGAACAAGGAAGACAACACCGCGCTGATGTCCCTGACCATCGAGATCCCGGGGCTGGATGCGCTGGGGCGCTTGCTCGGGCGCATATCGCAGTTGCCGAACATCATCGAAACGCGGCGTAACCGTACGCCCTGAAGATGGCTTCGATTGATCGTTCCCACGCTCTGCGTGGGAATGCCTCTAGGGACGCTCTGCGTCCAGTGACGCGGAGC
>NZ_AKJR01000282.1:0-14224 GCF_000282235.1 Pseudomonas sp. GM24
GCTTCCCGTGACGCTCCGCGTCACAGCGGACGCGGAGCGTCCGTGGCTGCATTCCCACGCAGAGCGTGGGAACGATCAATGTTCAAGACGGCCAATTCATTGGCGTCAAAAAAACCTGTCGCGAATGATGGCACTTTGTCATAATGCCGCCCCTTTTCAACACCCGCCGCGCATTGCCGTGGTGGGACATCCCCGTTTTTCAAAAGGAATATTCAGTGAGAATGATCTCCCGGATGCTGGTTTCAGGCGTCGCGATTGCTGTGCTCGGCACGATTGCCGGCACACTCGCCGGTTGCGCCACCGAAAGCTCCCGCGCGCTGCCGGTGGCCAAGGTTGAAAGCGCCACTCAAGTCTGGACCGGCGTTCGTGTGCCAATGGCCGTGGGCAAGTTCGACAACCGTTCCAGCTACATGCGCGGGATCTTCTCCGACGGCGTTGACCGTCTCGGCGGTCAGGCCAAGACCATCCTCATCACCCACTTGCAGCAGACCAACCGCTTCAGCGTGCTGGATCGCGACAACATGGGTGAAATCCAGCAGGAAGCCGCGATCAAGGGCCAGGCCCAACGCTTGAAAGGCGCTGATTACGTGGTCACCGGTGACGTCACCGAGTTCGGCCGCAAAGAGACTGGCGATCACCAGTTGTTCGGCATTCTTGGTCGTGGCAAGACTCAAGTGGCCTACGCCAAGGTCAACCTGAACATCGTCAACATCAGCACTTCCGAAGTGGTCTATTCGACTCAGGGCGCTGGCGAGTACGCCTTGTCCAACCGCGAAATCATCGGCTTCGGCGGCACCGCTGCCTACGACTCCACCCTCAACGGCAAAGTACTGGATCTGGCCATGCGCGAGGCGATCAATCGTCTGGTCGATGGCATGAACGCCGGTGCCTGGAAACCGGGCAACTGATCGACGCCCATTGCAAGGAGCAAAACCCCATGACTCTGAATTTGTCGCGCTCGTTAATGGCGCTGACCCTGGCCGCCAGTGCCTTGCTGGCCGGCTGTGCCTCCGGCCCGCAAACCCTGTACCAGTGGGAAGGTTACGAGCCCCAGGTCTACGAATACTTCAAAGGCGAAGAGCCGAAAGAAGCCCAGGCCGAAGCGCTGGAACGTGACCTGCAGAAAATCCGCTCCACCGGCAAGGCCGTACCGCCGGGTTACCACGCGCACCTTGGCCTGCTCTATCTGAGCATGGGCAAGGACGACCAGATGGTGCAGCAGTTCAAAACCGAGAAAACCCTGTTCCCCGAATCCGGGACGTACATGGATTTCCTGCTCAAAAACGCCAAGAGCGGAGACGCGAAATGATCGCGCGCACCTTGAAACTGCTGGCCGCCGGTCTGGCCCTGACCGTGCTGGGTGGCTGCGTTGCGCCCAAGACCGTGGATTACTCGGCCTACAAACAGGCGCGGCCGAAAACCATTCTGGTGCTGCCTCCGCTGAACACTTCGCCGGATGTGAAGGCGTCGTACAGCCTGTTGTCGCAGGTGACCTTCCCGCTGGCCGAAGCCGGTTATTACGTGCTGCCGATCGCGCTGGTTGACGAGACGTTCCGCCAGAACGGTCTGACCACCCCGGACGACATCCATCAGGCCCCGCCGAGCAAACTGAAGGAGATCTTCGGTGCGGACGCGGCGCTGTACATCACCGTGACCGAATACGGTACGCGTTACATGGTGATCAGCAGCGAAACGGCAGTGACCGCGACGGCGAAACTGGTCGACCTGAAAAGCGGCACGACGCTGTGGACCGGTTCGGCCCGGGCGTCGAGCGAAGAGGGCGGCAATAGCAATGCCGGCGGTATCGTCGGCATGCTGATCTCGGCGGCAGTGAAGCAAATCATCAACAGCTCCACCGATGCCGGCTACCCGATTGCCGGTGTGGCGAGCAATCGTCTGCTTTCGGCCGGACACCGGGCAGGCCTGCTGTACGGCCCGCGTTCGCCGAAGTACGGCACTGACTGAAGCCGGTACTGATCGTTCCCACGCTTTGCGTGGGAACGATCAAACGCAGGAGTGAGCCTGCTCACCGCCCCCCTCCCAACACATGTGTCCTGCTTGCAACGAGCAGATAGATAGAGCGACGCCGCCCCCATGGGGGATCCGCAATCAACGTGCAATCAAGACCCTGCATCTCGACGCCGAAGGCTATATCCTGCGTGACACTCAGTTGCTCGACGTTAAAGGAGTGCCCAAATGACCGAAAAGAAACCGGAAACCACGGTCGACCGCGTCTACCAAGGTGTTTACGAGGCGATCAGCAAGCGTTCGTTGCGCCCTGGGATGAAGCTGGGCGAGGCCTCGCTGGCCGAGTTATTCAATGTCAGCCGCACGTCGGTGCGCGCCGCATTGAAGCAATTGGAGGCCGACGGACTGGTCACCACTGAGCCCAATAAAGGGGCATCGGTGTCGCTGCCGAGCAACGAAGAGATCCGTTCGCTGTTCGAAACCCGCCGCCTTATCGAAATCGGCATCGTCACTGAACTGTGCCGGCGCAAGGACACCGCCGCGATGCAGGACCTGCGTGAACACCTGCTGCTGGAAGATGAAGCGCACGCCGCTGGTGACCACGAGCGGCTGATTCATCTGCTCGGCGAGTTCCACATCAAACTGGCGCGCAGCCTGAATAATCCGGTGCTGCTCGACTGGTTCCAGAAGTTGATTTCCCGTGCCTCGTTGTATGCTGCGGCGCTGGACGACGACAGCCATGAAGTCTGCCGCGACGACGAGCACCTGCGTCTGATCGAATACATCGAGGCCGGTAATCAGAGCGCTGCCATCGAATTGACCTGCACGCATCTCAACGGCATCGAGAAGGCCATTCTCGACGTCGCCGCCAAAATGAAAACTGGCTACCATCCGCTCAAACACCTGATCGGGGTTTAGGCTTCGGGCGAGGATGAAATCGGCTATACCTCATATGAAACCAATACAACTGATGACGCTCGAAACAGACGGGCGTTGCGTCGTTATGGCGTCGCGATTTATCGGGCAATCACCACAGGACACTGAGTCAGTCGATGCAGTTTTTATCCGATAGCCATGGTTGTGAGGGCTGGAAAGGCGAAATGGCCGGGCGCATCAGTGCGTTCGACTGGAGCCACACCGAACTCGGCCCGTTGAACAGCTGGCCGGCCAGCCTGTGCAGTGCGGTGCAACTGATGCTGGCGTCGCCACTGCCGATGGTCATGCTCTGGGGCTATGCCGGATACATGATCTACAACGATGCCTATTCGAAGTTTGCCGGTGGTCGCCACCCCTATCTGCTCGGTTCGCCGGTAGAACTGGGCTGGCCGGAAGTCGCCGATTTCAACCGGCACGTGGTCGATACCTGCCTGGCCGGTGGCACCTTGTCGTTTCGCAATAAAGAGCTGGTGTTGTTGCGCGATGGCGTCCCCGAAGACGTCTGGATGGATCTGTATTACAGCCCGGTGGCCAATGATGACGGCAAGCCCGCCGGGGTCATGGCGATGGTGGTGGAAACCACCGAGTTCGTGCACTCCGAACGCCGGCGGCAGGCGGCGGAACAAGCCTACCGCGCCGACAATGAGCGGGTCCGTCTGGCGTTGAATGCCGGGGCCTTGCTTGGCTCGTTTGTCTGGGACGTGAAAAACAACACGCTCTCGGCAGACGAGCGTTTCGCCCGCACGTTCTCTTATCCGCCGGATCATGACCTGAGCAATCTGGCCCAGGACATTGCCGAGTCGCGCATCCATCCCGATGACCACGCCTGGGTACAAGAGCGCGTCGCCCATTCCGTGCAGACCGGTGAACCGTATAACGCCGAGTATCGCGTGCGGCGCAGTGACGGCAGTTATTCCTGGGTGCTGGCCAGTGGCGCCTGTGAGTTCGACGAACACGGCGCGCCGTTACGCTTTCCCGGCGTGTTGATCGACATCCACGAACGCAAGATCGCCGAAGAATCCCTGCTCAAATTTACCCGCAACCTTGAACAGCGCGTCGGCGAAGAGGTCGAGGCGCGGCTGGCGGCTGAAGAGCAGTTGCGCCAGTCGCAGAAGCTTGAAGCCATTGGCGGTCTCACCGGCGGCGTGGCCCATGACTTCAATAATCTGCTGCAAGTGATCGCCGGTAATCTGCATCTGCTCGCGCGCCACGAACCGAACAATGCCAACGTGCAACGCCGGGTCAGTGCCTCGCTGGCGGCGGTCGAGCGCGGTGCCAAGCTGTCCTCGCAATTGCTCGCGTTTGCCCGGCGCCAGCCGTTGTCGCCGGCAGTATGTAACCCGCGACAGATCTTCGAAGGTGTCGGCGAATTGCTGCAGCGAGCGCTGGGCGAAACCATTCAGATCGATGTGCAGCTGCCGCAGCAACCGTGGCATATCAACGTCGACCGCAACCAGCTGGAAAACGCCATTCTCAATCTGGCGATCAACGCTCGCGATGCGATGAAGGGCGAGGGCACCATTGCGCTCAGCGCTGCCAACGTGCGCCTCGATCGCGAGTTCTGCGCCGGTAAAGGCATCGTCCCCGGCGAGTTTGTCCGGGTCGCCGTCAGTGACAGCGGCGCCGGCATTGCGCCAGACATTCTCGAGCAGGTGTTTGAACCGTTTTTCACCACCAAGGCCGATGGCCAGGGCACCGGGCTGGGCCTGAGCATGGTGTTCGGCTTCGTCAAGCAGAGTGGCGGCCACGTCGAGATCGTCAGTACCGTCGGCGAGGGCACGCGGGTGCAGTTGTACTTCCCGCGCAGCCTGCGCCCGATCCTTGATGAATCGCCCAATCTGCAACGGCAGCAGAGTGGCGGCCACGAGACGATTCTGGTGGTTGAAGACAACGACGCGGTGCGCGCTTCGGCGGTCGAGTTGTTGCGCGAGGAGGGTTACCGCGTGTTGACCGCCGGCCACGGCGATGCGGCCATGCAAATGCTGCTGGAAGGTACCGAAGTCGACCTGATCTTCACCGACGTGGTCATGCCGGGGCTGATCAAAAGCTCCGACCTGTTCGCCTGGGCCAAGGTGCAGACGCCGCCGGTGGCGGTGCTGTTCACCTCCGGGCACACCCGCGACATCATCTCGCGCAATCACCAGTTGAGCCCCGACACCCATTTGCTCGGCAAACCGTACAGCCCCGAAGCCTTGTTGCAGATGATCCGGGTGGTTCTCGGCAACTGAGCGCTGAACATTCCTTTACCAAGGCAGGTCGATGACTTCCAAACGCACCTCCAAAGCGCCCACCGGCATGGTCCGGGTGCGCGGCGCCCGTGAACACAACCTGAAAAACATTGACGTCGACATCCCCCGCGATGCACTGGTGGTGTTTACCGGGGTGTCCGGTTCGGGCAAGTCGTCGCTGGCGTTCTCGACTTTGTATGCCGAAGCCCAGCGCCGTTACTTCGAATCGGTGGCGCCGTACGCGCGACGGCTGATCGATCAGGTTGGCGTACCGGATGTCGACTCGATTGAAGGCCTGCCGCCGGCCGTGGCCCTGCAACAGCAGCGTGGCACGCCGAGTACGCGCTCGTCGGTGGGCAGCGTGACGACGTTGTCGAGCCTGATTCGCATGCTCTATTCGCGCGCCGGCAGTTATCCGCCGGGGCAGCCGATGTTGTACGCCGAGGATTTTTCGCCGAACACCCCGCAAGGCGCCTGCCCGCAGTGTCATGGCCTCGGCCGCGTCTATGAAGTTACTGAGGCGCTGATGGTGCCCGATCCGAACCTGACCATCCGCCAGCGCGCGGTGGCGTCGTGGCCGCTGGCGTGGCAGGGGCAGAATCTGCGCGACATCCTCGTGACCATGGGTATCGACGTCGACATCCCGTGGAAAAAACTGCCGAAAAAACAGCGCGACTGGATTCTCTTCACCGAAGAAACCCCGACCGTGCCGGTGTACGCCGGGCTGTCCCCGGAAGAAACCCGCGTCGCCCTCAAACGCAAGATGGAGCCGAGTTATCAAGGCACCTTCACCGGCGCCCGGCGCTACATCCTGCACACCTTTACTCATTCGCAAAGTGCGCTGATGAAAAAGCGCGTTTCACAGTTCATGCTCGGCAGCCCTTGTCCGTTATGCGAAGGCAAACGCCTGAAACGTGAAGCGTTGTCGGTGACGTTTGCCGGGTACGACATTGGCGAATTGTCGCAGATGCCGTTATTGCAAGTGGCCGAGGTATTACGGCCAGTGGCGGCGGCCAGTTATCTGGAACATGCCGAAGAAACCGGCGAGACCTTGAGTCACGCGCAAACCCGCGAGGCCCGTCAGCAACGCGTGGCCCATGGCGCCAGCGGGCACGGCAGCGCGCCCGATGTGCGCCACACGCCAAATCTGTCGCTGGAGAAACGTCTGGCGGCGCAGCGTATTGCCGAGGATCTGCTGGAGCGCGTCAGCACGCTGACCGATCTGGGCCTCGGTTATCTGGCGCTGGAGCGCAGCACGCCAACGCTGTCGTCCGGTGAGTTGCAGCGCTTGCGCCTGGCGACACAATTGGGCTCGCAGTTGTTTGGTGTGATTTATGTGCTCGACGAACCTTCCGCCGGTTTGCATCCAGCCGATGGCGAAGCGTTGTTCGAAGCCTTGCAGCGCTTGAAGGCGGACGGCAACACGCTGTTTGTGGTCGAGCATGACCTGGAAACCATGCGCCGCGCCGACTGGCTGATCGATGTCGGCCCGGCAGCGGGCGAGCAGGGTGGGCAGGTGCTGTACAGCGGCCCGCCCGCCGGTCTGGCCGAGATCGAGCAATCGCAGACTCGTGCTTATCTGTTTGCCGAATCGCAACGTCAGACAAGAACGGCACGTAAACCGACGGCGTGGCTGAAACTTGAGGGCATCACCCGCAATAATCTGAACAACCTCAGTGCCGAATTTCCCTTGGGCTGCTTTACCTCGGTGACGGGCGTCTCCGGCTCCGGCAAGTCGAGCCTGGTCAGTCAGGCCTTGCTGGAACTGGTCGGCGCGCAGTTGGGGCGGCCGACGGTGGACAGCGAGCCGGAAGAACTCAGCCTCGAAGACGACGCCCCGCAGGTCAGCAGCGGTCAGGTCACGTCCGGGCTGGAGTCGATCAAGCGACTGGTGCAGGTCGACCAGAAACCCATCGGCCGTACGCCACGTTCCAATCTGGCGACTTACACCGGGTTGTTCGACAACGTACGCAAGCTCTACGCCGCGACCGACGCTGCACGGGCGGCGGGTTATGACGCTGGGCAGTTTTCCTTCAACGTCGCCAAGGGTCGTTGCGCCACGTGCGAAGGCGAAGGCTTTGTCAGTGTCGAGTTGTTGTTCATGCCCAGCGTTTATGCCCCGTGCCCAACCTGCCATGGCGCGCGGTACAACCCGCAGACCCTGGCGATTCTCTGGGAGGGTTTGAGCATCGCCCAGGTGCTGCAATTGACCGTCGAGGAAGCGGTGTCAGTGTTTTCCGAGCAAGCGGGGATTCGTCGTTCACTGGAAGTGCTGCGCGATATTGGCCTGGGTTATCTGCGCCTCGGGCAACCGGCCACGGAGCTGTCTGGCGGTGAAGCGCAGCGGATCAAACTGGCTACCGAGTTGCAGCGTAATCAGCGCGGCGCGACCTTGTATGTGCTGGATGAACCGACCACCGGGTTGCATCCGCGCGATGTCGATCGGCTGCTGGAGCAACTGGATACGCTGGTGACGGCGGGGCACACGGTGATCGTGGTCGAGCACGAAATGCGCGTGGTGGCGCAGAGTGACTGGGTGATCGACATCGGGCCGGGGGCGGGGGATCAGGGCGGCAGGATTGTCGTGGCGGGCACGCCGCAGAAGGTTGCGGCGAGCAAGAAGAGCCGGACGGCGCCGTTTCTGGCTCGGGCCCTGAATTAATAGATGCGGTGCTGCCACTGGCCTCATCGCTGGCAAGCCAGCTCCCACAGTTTTTTGCGGTGAATTCGAAGTATGGGTCCACCACAAGACCCCTGTAGGAGTGAGCCTGCTCGCGATAGCGGGGTGTCAGTCACAGATGAATTGGCTGACCTGACGCCATCGCGAGCAGGCTCACTCCTACAGTGGATCTATGTTCGACATCAGTTCCTGTGGGTGCTGCAGTCAGGCACCATCAAGGGTGCGGCGGACCTTGTCGAGCAACTCACTGATCTGAAACGGCTTGACCAGCATGTCCATGCCACTGCCCAGAAACACCTGACGATTGATCGCTGTCTCCGCATACCCGGTCATGAACAGAATCGGCAATCCCTCACGCCAACCGCGCGCAACATCCGCTAATTCACGACCGCTCATGCGCGGCAGGCCGACGTCGGTCAATAACAGGTTGATCGACGGATCATTCTGCAACCGCTCCAGCGCCGTTTCGATATCCGCCGCCTGGGTGCAGCGATAACCGGCGTCCTCCAGCACTTCAGTGACAAACATGCGCACCGACGGCATATCCTCGACAATCAGCACATGCTCACCGCTGCCTTGCGGATCGACCACGGGAGCAGGGATATCGGCCCCCGTCGGGTCGGTGCTGGCCGGCAACATGATCGTCACTTCGGTGCCGCGCCGCGCGACGCTGCGGATGTGTGCATCGCCACCCGACTGGCGGGCAAAACCATAGATCGTCGACAACCCCAGCCCCGTACCCTGGCCCAACGGTTTGGTGGTGAAAAACGGATCGAAGACCTTGTCGATGACATTGTGCTCGATGCCCGTACCGTCATCACGCACCGACAGCGCCACGTAAGCGCCATCGGCCAGATTCGGATCGCCATGGGAGTACGCGGCGTAAGTGTTGACCCATATATTGCCGCCCACCGGCAGGGCATCCCGGGCGTTGATCACCAGATTCAACACCGCGCTTTCCAGCTGCACCGGGTCAACCAGCGCGATGGCCGGTTTGCTGGTCAGCTCTAGCTTGAGGGTGATCCGCTCACCGATGGTGCGCATCAGCAATTCTTCCAGCGAACGGACTTGCTCGTTGATGTCGACCGGCCGTGTATCCAGCGGCTGCTGACGGGCGAAGGCCAGCAGACGATGGGTGAGCGACGCAGCACTCATCGCCGAATTCAGCGCCGCTTCGCTATAAAACTGCACTTTGTCCAGACGTTGATCGGCAACACGTTTCTGGATCAGCTCGAGGCTGGTGATGATCCCGGTCAGCAGGTTGTTGAAGTCATGGGCGATGCCGCCGGTGAGTTTGCCCAGCGCGTCCATTTTCTGCACCTGCAGCAACTGCGCCTCAGCACGCACGCGCTCGGCGGTCTCCTTGACCAGTTGCGTGGTGGTGTCATCCAAACGCGCCAGATGCGAGCGCTCGCGATGGCGATGCTCGGTGACGTCTTCGACAAACACCAGGCTCAGCTCTGGCGTGCGGTACGGCGAAATCTGCCATTCGGTCTCGCGAATTTCGCCCTGCACGCGCATGTTCAGCGTGCCTTTCCAGCGCTCGCCATCGACCAGACGCAAGCGCAGTTCATTGAGGATGGCGCTCTGATCCTCGGCGAAACATTCGCGCAAGGCTTGCGGATCCCGATTGTCGAGAATCAGTTGCGCGAAGGCATGGTTGCATTCGTGCACCTTGAGGCTGGCATCGAGCACCGCGATCGGTGCGGAGACGTTGACGAAAATCTCGCGAAACCGCGCTTCACTTTCGCGCAGGGCATTTTCCGTGTCGCGTACTCGCAGCAACGTGCGCAGGGTGGCCAGCAGCACATCCGGGTCAACCGGGTGAATCAGGTAGGCATCGGCACCGGCGTCGAGGCCGGTGATGATGTCGCCGGTCTGGATCGACGCAGCTGACACATGAATAACGGGTAGCAGCGCCGTGCGGGTATCTGCGCGCAGTTTGCGCACGATGTCGAAGCCGCTCATGTCCGGCAGATTGACGTCGAGAATCAACGCATCGAGCGCTTCGCTGTCGATCAGCGCCAGCCCCTCGCCGCCGGTGCCGGCCTCCAGCACCTCGTAGCCGTGACGCTCCAGCCGTCGGCGCAAGGCGTAGCGGGTGGCGACGTTGTCGTCGACGATCAACAGGCGGATGTCACGTTTCATCGACGTTCTCCAGAGCGATCGCCAGCGGAATGATCACGAAAAAGGTCGAGCCGACCCCCGGCGTGCTTTCCAGCCCGACTTCACCGCCGAGCAGGGCGGCGAAGCGTTTACACAGTGACAGGCCCAGCCCGGTGCCGCGCAGGCGTTTCTGCAACGGCGAGTCGACCTGGGAAAAGTCCTCGAACAATGCACCATGCAGCTCTGGTGCGATACCGATTCCGGTGTCACTGACGGCAAAGCGCACCTTGTCCGCACCTTCGAGCCGCGCGGAAACCCGCACTTCGCCACGGGTGGTGAACTTCAGCGAGTTGGAAATGAAATTGCGCAGAATCTGCGCGAGCTTCTTGTCGTCGGTGTACAGGCGCGGCAAACCGACCGGTTCCTCGAAGATCAGGTCCACGGCGCTGGCATCGACAATCGGCCGGAACATCCCGCGCAGGGCGGAGAACAGGTCGAACATGTCGAACCACGCCGGGGAAATGCTGATGCGCCCGGCCTCGATCTTCGCCAGATCGAGCAGGTCATCGACCATGTCGCTGAGTTCGCGCGCAGCGGTGCTGACGAACGCTACCTGTTTGTGTTGCTCGGGACTGAGCGGGCCGTCGAGTTCGTCGGCGAGCAGGCTGTTGATGCTCAGGATCGAACCCAGTGGCGTGCGGAACTCATGGCTCATGTACGACAGGAAACGGCTTTTCAAGTCCGAGGCCTGGCGCAATTCCTCAGCCTGTATGTCGAGTTCGGCGTACAGGGCCAGCACACCCTGATTGGTTTCATCGAGTTCTTCGCGCAGGGCCGCGGTTTCGCTCTGCAACTGGGCGATCAGCGCGGACTGCTCGGCACTGCTCAGAATCGGCGACTCAGCCATGGGCGGCCTCCAGGGCAACGACCAGCACCGTTACATCGTCGCGTCCGCGACAGAAGTCGCGGTGCAGGACGCTGGCTATCACGGCGGGATGGCGGTGCACCAGACCGGGGTAGTCTTGAAGGTTCCAACGGGACTGCAAGCCGTCGCTGTACATGATCAATAGATGTCCGTTCACGTGAGCATAGTCAAAAGGCCGGGCTTTCCGGTATTGCACGCCGACAATGCCCGGGTGCGAGGCGAGGCCACGGGATTTGTCGGCGTTGATCAGGCTGGCGCCGATGTTGCCGACGCCGGCGAAGGTCAGGCTGTCGCGCCGTGCATCGAATTGGGCAAACGCGACAGCGCCGCCGCGAGTACCGATCATGTCGCGGTGCATGTCTTCCATCAGCATCACCGGCTCGGCAAAAGGCATCAGAGCGAAGGTTTGCGCTCCGGCCCGCCCGGCGCGTTCGGCGTCTTCACCGTGACCGAGGCCGTCGATGATCAGCGCGCTGACGCTGCCGTTGTCATACGCCAGGTGCCAGACATCGCCGCAGGCGGGATCGTTGTGCAGCGAGTGCTGGCTGACTCCAAAATGCATGTCCGGTTCGCGATCCGAGCGAGGATAAAACCGGGCCAGTAACACCGCGCCACGGGCATCCGCGTACACATCAAACACTTCAGCCTGGCGTGATATCGAGCCGAGGCCAATGCCTTGGGTGCCTCCGGTGGAGAAGCCGTCGGGCATACAGGCCTGCAAATCAAACCCCTGAGCACGGTCGATAGCGAGCAACTCAATGCCGAAACCATCAATGCGCGGCAGCACCCGCAGGTGCATCTCACCGTGGTTGGCGTGCTTGAGCACGTTACTCGCCAGCTCCGTCGCCACCAATGCCACACGCCCGGCATCGCGCTCGTCGAAGCCATGCTGTTCGGCCAATTGTTGCGCCGTACGCCGTGCGTAGCCGATCTGGCTGCTGTCCTCGATCAGTAAAACCTGGGTCATCGACCCGCTGATATTCATGTCCATCGGGTAATCGTTATTCGTGTGCCCTTGCCGGGCTCTGTTTCCAGTTCGAACTCTTCAACCAAGCGTTTCGCCCCGGTCAGGCCCAGGCCCATGCCGCTGCCGGACGTCCAACCGTCAGTCATCGCCAGTTTGATATCGGCAATACCCGGACCTTCATCGCGAAACGTCAGGCGCAGACCGACTTTGTGATCCTCATCGAGGATCTGCCAGTCCATGTCGCCGCCACCACCGTAAACCATGGTGTTACGCGCCAGTTCGCTGACCGCCGTGACCATTTTCGTCAGGTCGATCAGGCGCATCCCGCATTCGGTGGCCAGTTTGCGTGCGGTCTGGCGCGCGAGCACGACATCCTGCTCGATGTGGATGGGTTGAGTACCGCTGCTGCGTACGGTCATTGCCGGTCTACTCGTTCCTGCAGCAGCTTCATTCCGCGCTCGACGTTCAATGCCGTGCTGACACCGGGCAGGGTCAGGCCGAGTTCGACCAGGGTGATCGCCACGGCCGGCTGCATGCCGACCAGCATGGTTTCGGCGTCCATGATTTTCGACAGGCCGGAGATCGTGCTGATCATCCGGCCAATGAACGAGTCGACCATGTCCAGCGCCGAGATGTCGATCAACACCCCGCGCGCCGAGGTCTTGCTGATGCGCTCGGACAAGTCGTCCTGCAAGGTGAGGGCGAGCTGGTCATGCATGTCGACCTGAATGGTCACCAGCAGGAACTTGCCCATCTGGAGAATCGGGATACGTTCCATGTTTATACCGTCTTGACGAGGCTGACACCCAGACGGGTCAGGGCCAGTTTCAACGCGTCGGCCAGATTGGCCTTGGTCACCACGCCTTGCAGGTCGAGACCGAGGTGGACGATGGTTTGCGCAATTTGCGGACGCACACCACTGATGATGCAGTCGGCGCCCATCAGGCGGATTGCGGTCACGGTTTTCAGCAGGTGTTGCGCGACCAGGGTGTCGACGGTCGGCACGCCGGTGATGTCGATGATGGCGATTTCCGAACCGGTGTCGACGATGCGTTGCAGCAGCGACTCCATCACCACTTGCGTGCGCTGCGAATCGAGGGTGCCGATCATTGGCAGGGCGAGTACGCCGTCCCACAGCTTGACCACCGGGGTCGACAGCTCCAGCAGTTCTTCCTGCTGACGCTTGATCACCGCCTCGCGGGATTTCTGGAAGGTGCGGATGGTGTGCATGCCGAAGGCGTCGAGCAGTTCCGAGACTTCCCAGAGCTGTTCGGCGAGCAGCGCAGGCTGGTCTTTGTAATGGTTCTGCAGCAGGTTAAACAGCGGGCCTTTGAGGGCGAAGATGAAACTGGCGGTCTGCTGCGAATCCTGGCCGAGCAGTGCGCGGCTGTGGGAGAGCTTTTCGAGAAACTGGCGGGTGGTCTCCCAACCGGGTGCGGCGATGTTGGTGCCGTTGTCGTTCTCGATGCCACTGACCACCAGTTGCAGGAATTCCGTGGTCTGTTGCTGCAGATCGTGCTCTTTCAGGTTACGCGTGGCGCCGCTGGCTTGCAGGCCGTTGATCCATTCGCCCAGCAGTTGTGCTTGTTTGTTTTTCATCGCATCGAGTGTGCTGTTCTGCAGTGCTGCCATGTGCCTGTTGCTCCGTCGCGAATTAGGGGGCGGTCGTGAAAATGATCGCCGCGAAGTGATCGACATTTGCCGTTCGAAATAGTTGTTCGTTCACGCACGTATATTTTTTGATCTGGCGCAAGGAACGTCCCGGTAACTCTAGTCGGCGTGGCCGGGCGCGGCGAAGTTTTGAACGTTGGCGTGGGGCAGGCTTCGAATCTTTGACACCCGGCGGATGTGCGCCGGGGTGTTTGACCAACGAGGTGGCCATGAACGAGCAAACGAAGCAGCAGAGCCAATCTGGCGAACCGATCAATCGCAATGATCCGGCTATCGACCCGCAGGTGCCGGGGCAGCCGGTGCCGACGCAGCAGCAGGGCGATGGCGGGCAGGCGCAGAGTGGCGATCCGGCGGTGGATCAGAAGAACAAGCACACGGACAACGACAATGAGTTCAGCCCGGGCTTCGAGCCAAAACCGGACCGGGCTAAGCCGGGCGAGGAGACCGATGCTGATATTGATACGGATGGCGGTTGATTTCGGCGGATATGACAAGGCCGCATCTATTGAATGCGGCCTTTTTTTTGCTTTGGATTTATGAAGTTGCGGACATCGATCCCCCTCACCCCAGCCCTCTCCCCTAAGGGGGCGAGGGGGAAGGGAGCCGATCTCGGTGCTTTTCAAAAGCTCAGTTCAGCTCGAGATTTCAGATCGGGGGCTGTTCAGAACCTGCGTTCGGCTCAAAACGTTCAGGTCGGCGTAACTCGAGCATCCACCTCGGTCGGCTCCCTCTCCCTCCGGGAG
>NZ_AKJR01000283.1:0-6852 GCF_000282235.1 Pseudomonas sp. GM24
TGAACCGGCCATTGAAAACAACCGAGATCAGTCCCCTCTCCTTCGCAAGAGGGCTAGGGTGAGGGGCTGCTCCAACTGGCACCCCACACCGGCAAGAACCTCACAAATCTGCCCTGATGGAACCCCACAATGGACCTGACCCCACGCGAAAAAGACAAGCTGCTGATCTTCACCGCCGGCCTCGTCGCCGAGCGGCGTCTGGCGCGCGGCGTGAAACTCAATTACCCGGAAGCCATGGCCTACATCTCCGCCGCTCTGCTTGAAGGCGCGCGTGACGGCCAGACGGTGGCCGAGCTGATGCACTTCGGTACCACCCTGCTCAGCCGCGAGCAAGTGATGGAAGGCATCCCGGAAATGATTCCGGAGATCCAGGTCGAAGCGACGTTCCCCGACGGCACCAAACTGGTCACCGTCCACCAACCGATCGTCTGAGGCTACGCCATGACTTACACCATTCGCGACGCCGTCCACGCCGACCTACCGGCGATCCGCGACATCTACAACGATGCCGTAATCAACACCACGGCGATCTGGAATGAACAGGCCGTCGACCTCGGCAACCGCCAGGCGTGGTTCAGCGCGCGTCAGGCCCAGGCCTATCCGATTCTGGTAATCATCGACGGTGACAACAGCGTACTCGGCTACGCTTCATTCGGTGACTGGCGGCCGTTCGACGGCTTTCGCCATACCGTCGAACACTCGGTTTATGTGCGCAGCGACCAGCGCGGCAACGGCCTCGGCCCGCAATTGATGGCGGCGCTGATCGAGCGCGCCAGAACCTGCGACAAACACGTGATGGTCGCCGCCATCGAAAGCGGCAACGCCGCCTCGATTCGCCTGCACGAGCGCGCCGGTTTCAGCATCACCGGGCAGATGCCGCAGGTCGGCACCAAGTTCGGCCGCTGGCTCGACCTGACCTTCATGCAACTGACCCTCAACCCTGGCGCGGAGCCGCCTGACGCCAACAAGGAGTGACACCGATGAACGCCGCCCAACTGCGCCGCGTCAATGCTGAAAGTTTTGCCCACTACCGTCAGGGCCTGATTGATCTGCTGCTTGATGCGGTCGGTTACGGCGCCAGTGTCGGCTTCATGGCCGACCTCGATGCGGCTCAGGCGCGCGCCTATTTCGATGAGGTGCAGGACAACGTCAACAAAGGCAGCGTGCTGCTCTGGGTGGTGGTCAAGGACGAGCAGGTGCTGGCCAGTGTGCAACTGGGCCTGTGTCAGAAGGCTAACGGTCTCAACCGCGCCGAGGTGCAGAAACTGCTGGTGCGCGAACACTCACGGCGTCGCGGTCTCGGTCAGCAATTGATGAGTGCGCTGGAACTCGAAGCGCCCAAACACAAGCGCGGCATGCTCTACCTCGACACCGAGGCCGGCTCGCCCGCCGAAGATTTCTACAAGGCGTTGGGTTACACCCGCGCGGGCCAGATTCCCGATTACGCCTGCGACCCGCACGGTACCTATCGACCGACCGCCCTCTATTACAAGATTCTGCAAGGAGCCCAGTGATGATTCCTGGCGAGTACCAGATCCAGCCCGGCGACATCGAACTCAACGTCGGTCGCCGCACCGTCAGCCTGAAAGTCGCCAACAGCGGCGACCGGCCGATCCAGGTCGGTTCGCACTATCACTTTTTTGAAACCAATGACGCGCTGACCTTTGATCGTGCAGCGAGCCGTGGCATGCGCCTGAATATTCCGGCGGGGACGGCGGTGCGCTTCGAGCCGGGGCAGAGTCGCGAAGTCGAGCTGGTCGATTACGCCGGGCATCGGCGGGTGTTCGGGTTTGCCGGACGGGTCATGGGTGATCTCTGATATCTGCGTGCACCGCTGCCCCTCACCCCAGCCCTCTCCCGAGGGAGAGGGAGCCGATCACCGACAGCCGCCCCACCGTGAACAGTCCCCTCTGCGGAGCCGATCACCGATAGCCGACCCACCGCGCACAGTCCCCTCTGCGGAGCTGATCACCGATAGCCGGCCCACCGCGCACAGTCCCCTCTCCCTCTGGGAGAGGGCTAGGGTGAGGGTCGATGGCTCACCACTATTTTCCTGAAGGACGCTGCATGAAAATCTCCAGACAAGCCTACGCCGACATGTTCGGCCCCACCGTCGGCGACAAGGTGCGCCTGGCCGACACCGAGCTGTGGATCGAAGTCGAACAAGACTTCACCACCTACGGCGAAGAAGTGAAGTTCGGGGGCGGCAAAGTCATCCGCGACGGCCAGGGCCAAAGCCAACTGCTCGCGGCCGAAGTCGTCGACACGCTGATCACCAACGCGCTGATCATCGACCACTGGGGCATCGTCAAAGCCGACGTCGGCCTCAAGGACGGGCGCATCGCCGCGATCGGCAAGGCCGGCAACCCCGACGTGCAGCCGAACGTGACCATCGCCATCGGCGCCGGCACCGAAGTGATCGCCGGCGAAGGCATGATCCTCACCGCCGGCGGCATCGACACGCACATCCACTTCATCTGCCCGCAGCAGATCGAAGAAGCGCTGATGAGCGGCGTCACCACCATGATCGGCGGCGGCACCGGACCTGCCACCGGCACCAACGCCACCACCTGCACCTCCGGGCCTTGGCACCTGGCCCGCATGCTCCAGGCCGCCGACGCCTTCCCGATGAACATCGGCCTCACCGGCAAAGGCAACGCCAGCCTGCCGGAGCCGTTGATCGAGCAGGTCAAGGCCGGCGCCATCGGCTTGAAATTGCACGAAGACTGGGGCACCACGCCGGCGAGCATCGACAACTGCCTGAACGTCGCCGACCAGTTCGATGTGCAGGTAGCGATCCACACCGACACCCTCAACGAATCCGGTTTCGTCGAAACCACCCTCGGCGCGTTCAAGGGCCGCACCATTCACACCTATCACACCGAAGGTGCCGGTGGCGGTCACGCACCGGACATCATCAAGGCCTGCGGCTTCCCTAACGTATTGCCGAGCTCGACCAACCCGACCCGGCCGTTCACCCGCAACACCATCGACGAACACCTCGACATGCTGATGGTCTGCCACCACCTCGACCCGAGCATTGCCGAAGACGTCGCGTTCGCCGAAAGCCGCATCCGCCGCGAAACGATTGCCGCCGAAGACATTCTTCACGACCTCGGCGCATTCTCGATGATCAGCTCCGACAGCCAGGCCATGGGCCGCGTCGGCGAAGTCATCACGCGCACCTGGCAGACCGCCGACAAGATGAAAAAACAGCGCGGCCCACTGCCGCAGGACGGCGCAGGCAACGACAACTTCCGCGCCAAACGCTACATCGCCAAATACACGATCAACCCGGCGATCACCCATGGCATCAGCCATGAAGTCGGTTCGATCGAAGTCGGCAAATGGGCGGATCTGGTGCTGTGGCGCCCGGCATTCTTTGGTGTGAAACCGACGCTGATCCTCAAGGGCGGTGCAATTGCCGCCAGCCTGATGGGCGATGCCAACGCCTCGATTCCGACACCGCAACCGGTGCACTACCGCCCGATGTTCGCCAGCTACGGCGGCTCGCTGCATGCCACCAGCCTGACCTTTATCAGTCAGGCTGCGCAGGAAGCCGGATTGCCGGAAGCGTTGGGTTTGAAGAAAAAGATTGGCGTAGTGAAGGGCTGCCGTGACGTGCAGAAAACCGATCTGATTCACAACGACTATCTGCCGAACATCGATGTTGATCCGCAGACCTATCAGGTCAAGGCTGACGGGGTGTTGCTGTGGTGTGAACCGGCGGAAACATTGCCGATGGCGCAGCGGTACTTTTTGTTCTGACCACAAAAAAAGGCCCTTCGGGGCCTTTTCAATGTTGAGTCAGAAACTCCGCGTTATCGTTCATCGCTGGCAAGCCAGCTCCCACAGGTTCTGCGCCGATCCGAGATCTACATTCCAACGCAAAACCCTGTGGGAGCTGGCTTGCCAGCGATAAGGCCAGCTCAGCCACAACAAGATTTTCAGGCTGACTACTCCACCACCAACCGCCCCAAACGCTGCCGCAACATACGGTTCTCGGCACGCAACTCACGCACCTCCTCCAGCAGATCCAGCGCCAGCGCAACCCCTTCCCACCCCAGTTCCAGATCACGGCGCAACTTCGCCGCCCGTTTGGCCAACGCCAATTCGTAATCGGTGAAGCGCCATTCCCGGGGCTGCGCGCCCTGAGGTTCGAGAATGCCGTGCTCGACGATTTCGATCACGTAGACGTCCGACAAATCGGCCGCCTCACAGAATTCTGCCAGGTCCAGTTGAACGATCAGGGGGCTGCTCATGATGGGCTACTCCGTCGTCGAATTCAGAAGTTCTCGCGCGGGTTGAACGCGGCTTTCTTCGCCAGTTCCTGCCACAGCGCCTTGACCTCGTCGTCCGAGGTTTTCGGCATCACGGCTTTGAGCTGGACGAACAGGTAACCGCGCTCGCCTGCCTTGTTTTTCAGGCCATGTCCCTTGGCGCGCATGCGCTGGCCGTTCTGGCTGCCGGCCGGAACCTTGAGGTTGATCTTGCCGGTCAGGGTCGGCACCGCCACTTCAGCCCCCAGCGCCAGTTCCCACGGTGCCAGCGGCAAGGTGATGATCAGGTTTTCGCCTTCAACATCGAATTTCGGGTGTGGCGCAAAACGAATGGTCAGATACAGGTCGCCATTCGCCCCGCCACCGACGCCCGGTGCGCCCTGGCCTTTGAGGCGGATGCGTTCGCCGTCGGTCACGCCCGCCGGAATTTTCACGTTCAGGCTCTTGCTGGTATTGCTGACGTGCTGGCCGTTGGCGTTGTATTGCGGCACCTGGAAGGTGACTTTCTTCGATTCGTTAGCGAGCGTCTCCTCGAGGAAGATCGGCAGTTCCATTTCCACGTCTTGCCCTCGGCGCCCAGCACTGCGTTGTTGCCGACCTTCGCCGCCACCGAAACCGGGGCCGCGATTGCCGAAGATCGAACTGAAGAAGTCCGAGAAGTCGCCGGTGTCAGCACCGCCGCCGCCAAAGCCACCACGGCTCTGCCAGCCCGGTGGCCCCTGGAACGGCTGACCATGCTGGCCATAGCGGCGCAGCTCGTCGTATTCAGCACGTTTGTCGGCGCTTTTCAGCGCTTCATAGGCTTCCGAGGCGTCTTTGAACTTGGCCTCGGCGTCTTTTTCCTTGCTGACATCGGGGTGGTATTTGCGCGCCAGCTTGCGATAGGCAGCCTTGATTGCCTTGTCGTCTGCTGTCGGCTCCACGCCGAGTATCTTGTAATAGTCTTTGAAGTCCATCGAAGGAATCACCGTCCGTTATCGATTTCGCGCCGATGCCAGCATGCGCCGATTCGCGCGTGCCGGGTTGACCGATCTCAAGGTTGTGACCGGGTGGCGCAGCAGAAGTTTATCGGCAGTGGACGGCGGTTCTTGCGACCGCCGGTGGTTCTGCCGGCCCATGCCAGCAAGTTTGGGGCGAAGCTGCGATTTTCAACCAGTTTAGTCGTGAAATAGCAGATGACCGGCCTTCGATTCTGGCGCGCACTGACATACACTGCGCGGCCGTTTTTTTGACCGGAACCGAAAGACATGAAAGACGCCTCTCCAGCCCGTGCCTGCGGCATCGACTTCGGCACGTCCAACTCCACCGTCGGCTGGCTGCGCCCCGGCATGGAAACGATGATCGCGCTGGAAGACGACAAGATCACCCTGCCGTCGGTGGTCTTCTTCAACATCGAGGAACGCCGCCCGGTTTACGGCCGTCTGGCGCTGCACGAGTACCTGGAAGGCTACGAAGGCCGGCTGATGCGCTCGCTGAAAAGCCTGCTCGGTTCCAAGCTGATCAAGCACGACACCAGCGTGCTCGGCACGGCGATGCCGTTCAAGGACCTGCTCGGCCTGTTCATCGGCCAGTTGAAGAGCCGTGCGGAAACCGCCGCTGGTCGGGAATTCGAGCAGGTGGTGCTCGGGCGTCCGGTGTTCTTCGTCGATGACGATCCGCTGGCTGACCAGGAAGCGGAAGACACGCTGGTCGAAGTGGCGCGCAAGATCGGCTTCAAGGACGTGTCGTTCCAGTACGAACCGATCGCCGCCGCCTTCGACTACGAGTCGACCATCGAAAAAGAAGAGCTGGTGCTGATCGTCGACATCGGCGGTGGTACCTCCGACTTCTCGCTGGTGCGCCTGTCGCCCGAGCGTCGTGGCCTCGATAACCGTCACGATGACATCCTCGCCACCGGCGGTGTGCACATCGGCGGGACCGATTTCGACAAACAGCTGAGCCTGCAAGGTCTGATGCCGCTGTTCGGCTACGGCAGCCGCATGAAGAGCGGCGCCTACATGCCGACCAGCCACCACATGAACCTGGCGACTTGGCACACCATCAACTCGGTGTACTCGCAAAAATCCAGCCTGGCGCTGGGCAGCATGCGCTACGACATCGAAGACACTGGCGGCATCGATCGCCTGTTCAAGTTGATCGAACAACGCGCCGGGCACTGGCTGGCGATGGAAGTCGAAGAAACCAAGATCCAGCTGACCCACACCGACAGCCGCCACGTGCCGCTGGACCGGATCGAGGCCGGACTGAGCGTGGAATTGACGCGCGCGCTGTTCGAGTCGGCGATCGACGCGTTGCTGGAGCGGGTACGCGGCAGTGTCACACAGTTGCTGAACGATGCCGGTGTGGCGGTGGATCAGGTCGATACGGTGTTCTTCACCGGTGGTTCGAGCGGGATTCCGGCGCTGCGCAACAGCGTGTCGGCGATGTTGCCGAATGCGCGGCATGTTGAAGGGAATATCTTTGGCAGCATTGGTAGCGGTCTGGCGATTGAAGCGATGAAACGCTACGGCGCCATGAACTGATGATCGTTCCCACGCTCTACGTGGGAATGCCGCCATGGACGCTCTGCGTC
>NZ_AKJR01000284.1:0-11236 GCF_000282235.1 Pseudomonas sp. GM24
CTTTTGATCCTGATCTTCAACGTCAAAACACCGCAGTTTCTATAGGGCAGCGCAGGTGGCGATCTATCGGGTCAGTCCGAGGCGTTCATGCCACTGGGCGATGGATTCTTCGGGGTAGACGTCGAACTGTTTGTCTTTCGATTTAGCGTCTACTTCTACCCAAGGCGCTTTCGAACCGAGCATCAGATGTGTGTGCTCCGGCGGCACCGGCAGCGGTGTGTCGATGGCCGAGGCGAACGGGTGAATCAGCTCTGGCCACTCCGGGCTGAACAGCCACAAGCCGCTGCCGCACAGTGAACAGAAATGCCGTTCAGCGGTGCTGCGATGGGCGCGCTGGTCGTCAGCGTCCTTCATCTTCGCGTGATAGACGCTGATGTGTTTGCGCCCGCGCACCTTGAGGCTGGTCGCGTCGCCGCCGAGGTTGATCGCATAACCGCCGCCGCCCTGAGTCTTGCGACAGATCGAGCAATAGCAGCGTTGATAAGGGTAGGGGTGGGCGCTGGTGAGACTGAACGTGACCTCGCCGCAATGGCAGGAGCCTTCGAGCTGCATGGGTGCTCTCCCGTTTTTGAATGTGCGGTTGAGCCTAGAACATTCAGTGCGATGGTGGCCGGTGTGATTCGACGGGCGGGCGCAGCGTCTAGCCCCAGTGTCCCCGCAATCCCATGGGGCGAGACTTCGGAACCCGGCATGCAAGCGCTGTTGAACGAGATTCTTGACGCTGTCCGCCCGTTGATCGGGCAGGGCAAGGTGGCTGACTACATTCCCGCCCTCGGCACCGTGCCGGCCAATCAGCTGGGCATCGCCGTGTACGGCAACGACGGCGAGATGTATTGCGCCGGTGACGCCGAGACGCCGTTCTCGGTGCAGAGTATTTCCAAGGTGTTCAGCCTGGTGCAGGCGATCGATCATTCCGGCGAAGCGATCTGGGAACGCCTCGGTCACGAGCCGTCCGGGCAACCGTTCAACTCGCTGGTGCAGCTGGAATTCGAGCGCGGTCGGCCGCGCAACCCGTTCATCAATGCCGGCGCGCTGGTGATCTGCGATATCAACCAGTCGCGCTTCGCCGCACCGACCCTGTCGATGCGCGATTTCGTCCGCCGACTGTCGGGCAATCCGCAAATCATGATCGACGGCAAAGTTGCCGACTCGGAATACCAGCACCGCGCGCGCAATGCAGCGATGGCGTATCTGATGCAGTCGTTCGGCAACTTTCACAACGACGTCGAAGCGGTTTTGCGCAGCTATTTCAGCCACTGCGCGTTGCGCATGAACTGCATCGATCTGGCGCGGGCGTTCTGCTTTCTGGCCAACGACGGTTTCTGCAAACACAGCGGCGAACAGATCCTCACGCGTCGGCAGACCCAGCAGGTCAACTCGATCATGGCCACCAGCGGGCTGTATGACGAAGCGGGTAACTTCGCTTACCGCGTCGGCTTGCCGGGCAAGAGCGGCGTCGGTGGCGGGATTGTTGCCGTGGTGCCGGGGCAGTTCACGGTGTGCGTGTGGTCGCCGGAGTTGAATGCTGCGGGGAATTCGCTGGCGGGGATGGCGGCGCTGGAGATGCTCAGTGCGCGGATTGGCTGGTCGGTGTTCTGATCCGATCACACAGACACCACAAAACCCTGTGGGAGCTGGCTTGCCAGCGATGAGGGCCTGTCAGTCACTATAAATTGACTGAACCACCGCTATCGCTGGCAAGCCAGCTCCCACAGGTTTCTTAAGTGTTTGAAGAGGTGTATTTCATCGAGTAATCCGCTACATTTTCCGGCCGCTCCCTGCATGGTGAATCCGCTTCATGTCTCTTGCGCTCGAACGTCTAGTCGCTGGCACGCCGATCCCTTTCGCTGGTAACCGCGTCACCGTGGTCAGCCCCGAACTGGCCGCGCGCTTTCAACCCGGTGACCACTTGCTGGTGGAGCAGGTCAGTGGCGAGCTGTTGTTGATCCCCGTGGCCGATCAACAAGCAGCGTCCGTGGCGATCGAGCGTGCGGCAGCGGCGTTCACCGCGCTGTCGGCGGTGTCCGATGAGGCCATCAGCCAGTTTTTCGACCTGTTTGCGCAACGTCTGGAAACCCCGGCGTGCTGGGCGCACATCGAAACCGCCAACCTCGCCGACATCGAAAGGGCCAAAGCGCGCGGCCGCTCCACCACCCGGCTGCTCGCTGATCAGCGCATGCGTCGCGACATGATCGCCGGCCTGCGCGCCTGGCGTGATGCCGCCGCCACGCGCGGCAAAGTCATCAGCAGCGTCGAGCACGACGGCTGGAAGGTTGAACAGGTTGTCTCGCCATTGGGCATCGTCGCGTTTGTCTTCGAAGGACGCCCTAACGTGTTCGCCGACGCCGCCGGTGTCTTGCGCACCGGCAACACCGCTGTGCTGCGCATCGGCAGCGATGCCTTGGGCACCGCGCAAGCCATCGTCACTCACGCGTTGAACCCGGCGCTGGCCGATGCCGGTCTACCGGCCGGTGCGGTGTCGTTGGTGGAAAGTGTCAATCATGCCGCCGGTTGGGCGATGTTCGCTGATCGGCGTCTGTCGTTGGCGGTGGCGCGCGGTTCGGGTCGTGCGGTCAGTCAGTTGGGCAGCATTGCCCAGCAAGCCGGCACCGCCGTCAGCCTGCATGGCACGGGTGGCGCGTGGTTGATCGCCGATCGTGCAGCGGACGCCACTCGCTTTGCCGCGGTGGTGCGCAACTCGCTGGACCGCAAAGTCTGCAACACGCTCAATGTCTGCCTGATCCAGCGTGATCGCGCGGCGGAACTGGTGCCGTTGTTTCTCGACGCGCTGCAACAGGCCGGTACTGCGCGTGGCCAGGGCTGCAAATTGCATATCGTCGAAGGCTGCGAGGGCTGCTTGCCGAGTGAGTGGCAGAACGCGACGGTCGAGGTTTATCGCGCCGAGGGTTATCAGACCGAAGCACTGGCAGAACCCTTGGCGGAATCCGCATTGGGCTGTGAGTGGGAATGGGAAGAAACCCCGGAAGTCAGCCTGATGATCGTTGACGATCTGGATCAGGCGATCGCCTTGTTCAACCGCTACAGCCCGCAGTTCACTGTGTCGTTGATCAGTGAGGATGCGCAGGTGCAGGAGCGCTTTTACAACGCGGTCAACGCTCCGTTCGTGGGCAATGGCATTACCCGTTGGGTCGATGGGCAATATGCGTTGAACAAGCCGGAGCTAGGCCTTTCGAACTGGGAGAGCGGGCGCTTGTTTGCGCGCAGTGCGATTCTTTCAGGGGATGGCGTATTCACTGTTCGTAGCCGGATGAGCCAGATCGACCTCACCGTAAAACGCTGATCTCGTAGTCAGTGATCGTTCCCACGCTCCAGCGTGGGAACGCAGCCCGTGATGCTCCGCGTCACTGGACGCATAGCGTCCCCGGAGGCATTCCCACGCAGAGCGTGGGAACGATCAGTTGCTCAGGCAGCATGGGTGGTTTGTGCATGGATCGCGCAAGTCGCTGGCTGTTCAGCCAGCGGCACAAACGTGCGGCGGTCCGAGGACAGCGCATCGATCGAGCCCGTCTCGATGTCATACACCCAGCCATGCAGATTCAGCAGACCTTTCTCCTGAGCCAGACGCACGCTCGGGTGGGTCTGAATGTTCGCCAGTTGCGCGATCACGTTCTCGCGCACCATCGAACTCAACTTCGCCGCGTCATTGGCATGCGGCCGCGACTCGTTAACCACTTTCGCCGACTCGGCATGCTGCAACCAGCCGCTGACGGCGGGCAGGTGATCCATGCATTTACACTTGGCGATCGCGGTCATCGCGCCGCAGTCAGAATGCCCGCAGATCACAATGTCGGTCACCCCAAGCACCGCCACCGCGTACTCCACCGTCGCCGAAACCCCGCCCGGATGCGGGCTGTAGGACGGCACGATATTACCGGCATTGCGGATCACGAACAGCTCGCCAGGTTCTTGCTGGGTCAGTAATTCCGGCACGACACGGCTGTCAGAACAGGTGATGAACAAGGTGCCGGGCTGTTGCGTGGTCGCCAGGTGTTTGAACAGTTCGGTGCGTTGTGGAAACGCTTCGTTCTGGAATTTCAGGAAGCCATCAATCAGGTTTTTCATGGTGTTGTCCTCTCAGTTCGAGCAACCGCTGCCGAATTCGCTGTATTGAAGAATGTGTTTGCCGCCGCTGCTGTCCAGATACGTCATCTCCACCGGCACCACGCCACACACATCGGCAACCGGGGTAATGCTCAGCACGTGGGCGATGTCCAGTTGCATGCCGTAGCGGTAGGCAACGGCCTCGTCAGCGGCAGATGCCTGGGCGCAAATGCCGCCGAGCAGGGCCAGAATCAACAGAATTTTTTGCATGGGGCAGCCTCCAGATGTGTTTGGTGACGGGTAGCCATTTGAGGTGTGTTGGCCCGCACGCAGGGTGCGGGCCGGTGCGGATCAGAACGGACGCAGGGGCAGGAACTTGCCGTCGAGGGTGACCACGGCGCGGGAACCGCCTTCCGGGTCTTCGACTTTCTTGATGTCGAGTTTGAAGTTGATCGCGCTGATGATGCCGTCGCCGAACTGTTCGTGAACCAGCGCTTTAAGGGTGGTGCCGTAGATCTGGATCATCTCGTGGAAGCGGTAGATGGTCGGGTCGGTCGGCACACCGCTGAGGCTGCCACGCAGCGGGATGATCTGCATCGCCGCGACGTCTTCAGCGCTCAGTTCGAGCTTGTCAGCGACCACTTGGGCGGCGTTTTCCGGCAGCGGGTGCTGGCCGAGCAGGGCGGCGGTGACGTACGCCAGGCTCAGACCGGTGTCGTCAGCGAGAGCCTGCCACGACAGATCTTTGCGTGCCTTGGCATCGAGAATGCGGGTAGTCAGGGCCAGGCTGGTGTCGTTGTAGGCGTGGGACTGTTGCATGGTGTCACTCCTTTCAGGGGTTGGCTTGCTGTGTGGGATTGATCTTCTGCTGATTGATCCATAGCGTCCAAGACCGATATACAATGCTTGGCATAAGCCCTGCCTATAGATGGTGTTTCCCATGCTGCTGCGACATCTGCGTTATCTGCTGGCCGTTGCCGATCACGGCGGCTTCACCCGTGCTGCCGAGGCATTGCATGTGTCGCAGCCGACCCTGTCGCAGCAGATTCGCCAATTGGAGGAAACCCTTGGGGTGAGCTTGTTTGATCGCACTTCGCGTACGGTCAAACCCACCGATGCCGGCGAGGCCTACATCGAATGCGCGCGGCGGGTGCTGGTGGAGCTGGAGGCGGGTAAACGCGCGTTGCATGACGTGAAGGATCTGTCTCGCGGAACATTGCGCCTGGCGATGACGCCGACGTTCATGGCGTATCTGGTCGGGCCGTTGGTGCGCGATTTTGCGGCGCGATATCCGGGGATTCATCTGCAGATTTTTGAGCTGTCGATGGACGACATCGAGGCGGGGCTGGCGGATGACTCGCTGGATATTGCGATTGCGTTTACGCCGGTGCGCAGTCCGGAGATCGAGTGCATTCCGGCGTTTACCGAAACCTTGGGGATCATGGTCGGGCGTGAGCATCCGCTGTATGACAGCCGCGCAGTACTGACGCCGGGGGATATTGCTGCGCTGGATTTCGCCTTGCTGGCGCCGGACTTCATTACGCGGTTATCGGTGGACGAGTATTTCCGCCAACACGGGATTACGCCGCAGGTGCGGATCGAGGTGAATTCGGTGAGTACGTTGCTGGAAGTGGTGCGTTTTTCGCCGCTGGCGACAATGTTGCCGCAGGCGATTGCGACGGAGGATCGGGCATTGCGCCGGTTGCGGGTTGAAGGTGATGCGCCGCAGCGTGGGGCTGCGTTGTTGCGGCGGCGCAATAATTATCACAGTGCGGCGGCAGTGGCGTTTGTGGAGTTGGTGTTGGGCATGGGGGAGAGGGGACTGACCGAGGGATGTTGGAGTAATACGCCGACCTGAGAGTGTTTTGCTGAATCCATAATCAACTCGGTGTTCCGGGTTAAAGGATGACTTTATACAACTCGATCGGCTCCCTCTCCCTCGGGAGAGGGCTGGGGTGAGGGGCTACAATTCCAGTCACGCCAAATCAATGCAAGCGAACAAAAAAAGGCCTGCTTCCTTTAAGGAAGCAGGCCTTTCAATTATTTAATGACTATCTCAGCAGAACCGATCAATCACCCGAACTTCATTGTTGTTCTGCATCGAATCCCACGCCTGTTTCAGCGTTTGCAGAACATTACCGATGAAGTCCTTGTCGGCCGCAGCCTTCTTGCCAACATAACCGTGGCCGCGACGGTACATCTTCAGGCGGGCCAGCAGGTTCTGATGATTGCGGTCGAACTCGTCTTCGTCAGCATGGGTCGCCAGGCAGTCGATATGCACCTGCCCCGACTTGCTGATCCAGAGAATATGGCTGTCGTGGCTGTCTTTCTGCGCAGCGAACATACGAGCCAGTTCTTCGATAGTAGGTTGATTGTTCAGATTCATGATTTTGCCCCTTGACCAGTCTGGTGATCTTTCAAAGTTGATTCGCTAATACAGGTAGCCCATCGGTTAGTTGATCCCTGGCACCGAAACCAGGACGTCAGCGCTCGCCCGTGTGAAGTACGGGGTCGTGCATCTGTTGCATGTAGTCGTGTTGAATAACTGCTACGCAATAGCGTCACAACGAGGAGAAGCAGCGAAAACCGGGAGGCTCCTTGACGACATTTACCGTGTCGACCACAAGCGTCTTGAGAATTTTCGCCAGCGCTTCTCGTCCTTGTACTGGACGTTCAGGCCAGGTCAGCTTCTTCAATCTGCCTTGTGGGCAGCGTGTATCCGGAAAAAACAACTCGGCGGTCAGACGAGTTTGCTCAAGCGTGTTACCGATGTTCCCGATCGGGGAACGTCTTCATCATGCAAAAGCAAAACGACGCCGTCAACGGTTTTGTAGTGATTATTTTTGCTCACTACATATTGTCGGACAAAGCTGTTTTGGAATGAGAAAGAATCCGTTCAGGCAACGGAAAAAGGCGTGTGCAGGCGGTAGAACGTGCACGGATAGCCGTCCACTTCACGCTGCTGGCGGGTGAACTCGCCGCCGCTCAATTGCGGGATGAGCCCAGCCCAGAAGCGCTGTGCCGGCAGGTTGGCGTCGATATGGAAAATCTGCCATTGACCGGGGATCTGGCTCAAGAGGGCAGAGACGACAAACTGCGCGACGCCTTGGCCACGAAAGCGTCGCGCGATGAAGAAGTAGCCGATGTTGTGTTCGGCGCCGGGGATATGGATTTCGTTATCGACGGTCACGAAACCGGCGAGTTCGCCGTCGACCTGGATCAGGAACGGTCGAGTGGCCGGGTGGCGCCAGTAGTCGATTTTTGGCTGGATGGAAAAGAAGCCGTGTTCGGCGAGCTTCAGCGGCAGCCATTCGCTGAAGTCGTACATGTAGAACTGCATGAGGTTTTCGATGATATCCAGCTCATCGCGCTGAGCAGGGTGCAGTTCGATATTGGCCATGCGCCGGGTTCCTGAAAGTGCTGAGCCTTGCAGAAACACTAGCGGGTTTTATTTGCCTGACGGTTTCGCTGTGCGTTTTGTCGTACCCGTGGTTTTGCTGCGGGTCGATTTGCGTTTCTTCTTCCACGGTGCCGCCGCTTTACCGGCCGGTGGCGGGCCGCTGATGGTCAGGCTGAGGCTCGAGCAGCGTGTCACCTGTTTGCTCATCCACGCCGCTTGTTTGGTGACGAATTCTTCCAGACTCATTTCGCCGCTTTGCACCATGTCCAGCGCCTGTTCCCAGATCGCCGTGGTGCCGGGGTCGGCAATTGCGCGGGGCACCGCATCGATCAGGCTGAACGCGGCCGGGGTGGCGGCGAGGGCCTTGCCGTTTTTCACCAGATAGCCACGATCCAGCAACCCTTGAATGATCGACGCGCGGGTGGCCTCGGTGCCGATGCCGGTGGTGTCCTTGAGTTTCTGTTTGAGCAGCGGATCCTCGACCAGTTTGGCGACGTTTTTCATCGCCTTGATCAGATCGCCCTCGGTGTAGGGTTTCGGTGGTTGCGTCCACAGGTCCTTGAACTTAACGTCAGCCACCGCGCACTCCACGCCTTGCGTAAGTGCCGGCAAGGTTTGCGGCGCGGGCGCCTCGCGGCCCTTGGCCGCTGCCAGTGCTTCGGGCAATGCGCGTTTCCAGCCCGGTTCGATGATTTGTTTACCGACTGCGCGCAACGCCTCACCGGCGCAATCGAAATCGGCCTGGGTGCGATCGTATTCATGATTGGGCAGGAACTGCGCCAGATAGCGTGCGCGAATCAGGGTGTAGACCGCGCGGTGTTTGCCGGTCAGGCGTTCAAGATTTTTCGCCGCTGCGGTGGGAATAATGCCGTGGTGAGCGCTGACCTTGGCGTCGTTCCACGCGCGGGATTTGCGTTGTGGCTCCAGAAACCCCTTGAGCGCTTCAAGACCCGGATCGGCCTGACGCAACGCGGCGAGAATCCCCGGTGCCTCGCTGTGCTGGCTCAGCGGCAAGTAGCCGCAATCGCTGCGCGGGTAAGTGATGACCTTGTAGGTTTCGTAGAGCGCCTGGGCGATGTCGAGGGTTTCCTGCGCGCCTAGGCCAAGTTTCTTCGAGCAGACTTCCTGCAAGGTGCCGAGATCGAAGGGCAGGGGTGCCACCTCGCGCATGCGCTCGGTTTTCAGCTTGACCACCCGGGCACTGGCAGCGCTGCTGATCGCAGCCGCGGCTTGCTGGGCCAACGCCTGATTGAGGCAGCGATCCTGATCGTCACAGGCATCCGCCGGCGCGCGCCACTGCGCGGTAAACGGTGTGCCGTTGTGCAGCAGATCGACATCGATCGCCCAGAACGGCACCGGCACGAAATCGGCAATGCTGCGATCGCGATCGACCACCAGCCGCAAGGTCGGCGTCTGCACGCGACCCACCGGCAACACCCCTTGATAACCCGATTGACGCCCCAGCAGTGTGAACAGCCGACTCATGTTCATGCCGATCAGCCAATCCGCCCGCGAGCGGCCCAGCGCCGAGTGATACAGGCTGAACGTCTCGGCTCCCGGTTTCAAAGCGGCCAAGGCCTTGCGGATCGATGCTTCATCCAGCGCCGACAGCCACAAACGGCGGATCGGCCCGCGATAACGACAGTGCTCGACCAGTTCCCGGGCGATCATCTCGCCCTCACGGTCGGCGTCAGTGGCGATGATCAGTTCGCTGGCTTCACCCAGCAGGCGCTTGACCGCTTTGTACTGGCTGGCCGTGCGCGGCTTGACGGTCATTTTCCACTTGTCCGGAATGATCGGCAGATCAGCCAGCACCCAGCGCTTGTAGCGAGCGTCATAAGCATCCGGTGGCGCGGTTTCGAGCAAGTGGCCGATGCACCAGGTCACCGTGACGTCCGTTCCCAGCCAGCAGCCGTCGCCCCGACGTTTGGCGCCGAGCACGGCCGCAATGTCTTTGGCCTGGGAGGGTTTTTCACAGAGGTACAGCCGCATAACCACCATCGTCGATCAAGGTCCGAACAGGTGCACAGAATGGCCGGACTTGGCCTCAGGGGCAACTTTTATCTGTATGGATATACAGATAAAAAACATTGCAGCACGTGACGGGTAATACCGGGACGCAGGCCGGGCTATCGAGAAATTGATTAGCGCCCGGCTGGCGCCTGTGTCAGGTTTTTCGCCGATTCAAACACGCGAGTGACAGGACGATCTCGCCAGAAGATCGCCGTGGTCTGTCGACACTGACTACTCAGAAACAAGGAAGTCCATCATGGCTCAAGCCAAATCGAAAACCAGCAGCGCCTTCGACGAAATCAATACGTTCAGCCACCTGTATGACCGTGGCGTCGGGCTGGTCAATGGCAAACCTTCATTCACTGCCGATCAGGCTGCGGATGAAATCCTGCGTAAAGGCCTGTCGTGGGGCGACAAGAACGCTGACGGCAAGATCGACCTCAGCTATACCTTCCTGACCGAGAAACCGGCGAACTACAACGTCAAACTGGGCAACTTCAGCGAATTCAGCGCCCAGCAAAAAGCTCAGGCCGTGCTGGCCATGCAATCCTGGGCTGACGTCGCCAATGTCACGTTCACTGAAGGCAAGGGCGGCGATGGCCACATGACTTTCGGCAACTACGATGTCAGCACCGGTGGTGCGGCCTTCGCTTACCTGCCGAGCGGCGGCAGCTATGACGGCCAGTCGTGGTACCTGATCAACGATCAGTATCAGGTCAACAAAACCCCGGACACCAACAACTACGGGCGCCAGACCCTGACCCACGAGATCGGCCACACCCTCGGCCTGTCGCACCCCGGGGCCTACAACGCCGGCAACGGCAACCCGACCTACAACGACGCCAAGTACGCCGAAGACACTCGCGGCTACAGCCTGATGAGCTACTGGAGCGAAGCCAACACCGAGCAGAACTTCAGCAAGGACGGCAGCGGTGCGTATGCTTCGGCGCCATTGCTGGACGATATCGTCGCGGTGCAAAAACTGTATGGCGCCAACTACGCGACCCGCGCCGATGACACCACCTACGGTTTCAACTCCAATGCCGAGCGCGACTTCTACAGCGCCACTTCGGCGTCTTCCAAAGTGGTTTTCTCGGTGTGGGATGGCGGCGGTAATGACACGCTGGACTTCTCCGGCTTCAACCAGAACCAGAAGATCAACCTCAATGAAGGTTCGTTCTCCGATGTTGGCGGTCTGGTGGGCAACGTTTCCATTGCTTACGGTGTAACCGTGGAAAATGCCATCGGCGGTTCAGGCAATGACCTGCTGATCGGCAACGCCGTTGCCAACGAACTGATCGGTGGTGCCGGTAATGACATCATTTACGGTGGTGGCGGTGGCGATACCTTGTGGGGTGGTGCAGGTGCAGACACCTTTGTATTTGGCGCTGCCAGCGACTCGACCATGACCGCGCCGGACTGGATCATGGATTTCACCAGCGGCCTGGACAAGATCGACTTGTCGGGAATCGCCGGTTTCGCCACCGGTGCGGCGTCGCTGAACTTTGTCAGCGGTTTCACGGGGCATGCGGGCGATGCGATCCTGACCTACTTCGAGCAGACCAATCAGACCAGCCTGATGGTTGATCTGACGGGGCAGGGTTCGGTGGACTTTGCTGTGGGCGTGGTGGGGCAAGCGGTGGCGACTGATATCGTTGCGTGATGCCTGAGCAGCGGCCCTCACCCTAACCCTCTCCCAGAGGTAGAGGGGACTGACCGAGTTGTCTGGCGAAAGACGCCGACCTGAAAAACGAGTCGATT
>NZ_AKJR01000285.1:0-3394 GCF_000282235.1 Pseudomonas sp. GM24
GCTCCTACAGGGTGTACACCCGCCCCATGTAGGAGCTGCCGCAGACTGCGATCTTTTGCTTTATCGCAAGACAGGCAAGCTGGTGGTGGACTTGATCTCCGATAACGCCACAATCGAATTCACTTCCTGTATCCCCGGCACCAGCGACAGCTTCTCGAAGAAGAACCGCTCATACGCCTCGATGTCCGCCGCAACAATGCGCAGTAAAAAATCCACCGCCCCCATCAATACATAACACTCCAGCACCTCCGGAAACCCGCGAATCGCTTCGGTGAACTCAGTGAAGTTCGAACGCCCGTGTGCGTTGAGTTTGATCTCGGCAAAGATCTGCGTATTCAGGCCAATCTTCTTGCGATCGAGCAAAGTCACCTGCCCGCGAATGATCCCCTCTTCTTTCATCCGCTGAATCCGCCGCCAGCACGGCGATTGCGACAGGCCGACCTGCTCGGCGATCTGCGCGCTCGAGAGCGATGCGTCCTCTTGCAGCAGGGCGAGAATCTTGCGGTCGTAGCTGTCCAGTTCGCTGTGCATAGAAAAACCTCAATAACCGGATTATGCGAATTGACCTTTTCGATCAGCCGTCATTAACGCTGATCATAGCCAAGAAATACCCCGCGCCGAATGTAAAAATTCCTCCAGTGATTTTGGAGACCCGCCATGCCGCACCTCGAAGCCGTAACCACCGCGCCAACCCGCGCCGATGTCTGGAACGTCAGCAACGCCCATTGCCTGGCGCAGTATCAAATCCTTGCCGAGGCTGAACCGGATCTGCTGGTGCGGGTGTTGAATCTGTTCGCGTTGCAGTTCCTCACGCCCGAGCAGGTCAACGTGCAGCGCATGGACGATCTGCTGTCGATCGACCTGGTCATGGGCGGTCTCAGTTGGCATCGCGCGCAAGTGATCGCGGAAAAACTTCGTAACCTGATCAGCGTTTGCTCGGTGAATCTGCAAAACGCCGACAGCGCTTGGGATGCGCGGACGCAAGCGGCCGGCTGACAAATCCGGCAACGCCTTTGTCGGGTAGTGGCCCAACGGTCTACCGGGCCGCGACTATCCTTTTGCGCACTGTCGTTCAAAAGGAAGCCCGCATGTCCGTTCAATTCGCCACTCAGGACCGCTGGCTGGAGCTCAATGATGTGCTGCGTGAACTGGTCGCCCAGGGTTTTATCTGCCAGGACTCGGCGGAGCAGGCGCTGAATGCGCGCCGCCGTCACGCCGCGAATGACCAGATGCACCCGCTGGAATTCATCGCCAGCCAGCAACTGGACGACCTCAGCCGTCCGGGCAAACACCTCGACCTGGAAAGCCTGACCCTCTGGCTGGCGCAACAGGCCGGCCAGCCTTATCTGCGTATCGATCCGCTGAAGATCAACGTCGCCGCCATTACACCGTTGATGTCTTACGCCTTCGCGCAACGACACAAGATCCTCGCCGTGGCGGTCGACCGTGATGCGGTAACCGTGGCCAGCGCTCAGCCTTACGTCACCGGTTGGGAAGCGGATCTGACTCACGTGTTGAAGCTGCCGATCAAACGAGTGGTGGCCAACCCGGCGGATATCCAGCGCTTCAGCGTCGAGTTCTTCCGCCTGGCGAAATCGGTCAGCGGCGCCAGCAATGCCGATCAGCAGAGCGGTAACCTCGGCAACTTCGAACAACTGCTCAACCTCGGCGCCAGCGATCAGGAGCCGGACGCCAACGACGCGCACATCGTCAACATTGTCGACTGGCTGTTCCAGTACGCCTTCCAGCAGCGCGCCAGCGATATCCACATCGAACCGCGGCGCGAGCAAGGAACGGTGCGGTTTCGCATCGACGGCGTGTTGCACAACGTCTATCAATTTCCGCCGCAGGTGACCATGGCGATCGTCAGTCGCCTGAAAAGCCTCGGGCGGATGAACGTCGCCGAAAAGCGCAAACCGCAGGACGGCCGGGTCAAGACCAAGACTCCGGATGGCGGCGAAGTCGAACTGCGGCTTTCGACCCTGCCTACAGCGTTCGGTGAAAAAATGGTCATGCGAATCTTCGATCCGGAAGTGCTGCTCAAGGATTTCGATCAGTTGGGTTTCAGCGCCGATGACCTGAGGCGCTGGCAGGACATGACCCGTCAGCCCAACGGCATCATTCTGGTTACCGGGCCGACTGGTTCGGGCAAGACCACCACGCTGTACACCACGCTGAAAAAACTGGCGACGCCGGAAGTGAACCTTTGCACCATCGAAGACCCGATCGAAATGGTCGAGCCGGCGTTCAACCAGATGCAGGTGCAGCACAACATCGACCTGAGCTTCGCCGCCGGCGTGCGTGCGCTGATGCGACAAGACCCGGACATCATCATGATTGGCGAGATCCGTGATCTGGAAACCGCTGAAATGGCGATTCAGGCGGCGCTCACCGGGCACCTGGTGCTGTCGACGCTGCACACCAACGACGCACCCAGCGCGATCAGTCGTTTGCTCGAACTCGGCGTGCCGCACTACCTGATCAAAGCCACCGTGCTCGGCGTCATGGCCCAGCGTTTGGTGCGCACCTTGTGTCCGCATTGCAAGGCGCCACTAACGCTGGAAGACGAGGATTGGCAAACCCTGACACGCCCGTGGCAAGCGCCGCTGCCGGGCAACGCGCAACGTGCGATCGGTTGTGTGGAATGCCGCGACACCGGCTATCGCGGCCGCGCCGGTGTCTACGAAATCATGCAACTGAGCGATAGCCTCAAGGCTTTTATCACCCCGGACACCGACCTCACGGCGATTCGCCGGCAGGCGTTCAAGGAAGGCATGCGCAGTTTGCGTTTGTCCGGTGCGCAAAAAGTCGCGGCAGGGCTGACGACGGTTGAGGAAGTGCTCCGGGTGACGCCGCAGAGCGAGCAGAAATAGCCCATCACGGAACTGGATCGGGGGAATGGCAATCCAACGCCCTAGTTAACCCCCAGGAGTCACCTCATCATGCGTCTCAAACTTGCTGTTGCCACACTGGCCTTGCTGTCCCTTCCCGTTGGTTCGGCCATGGCGGACAGCTTTTGGCGTAACGTCATCTCGTCCGGCGCCACCACCGGTTCGACCTACCTGACCTTCAAGGATCACAAGCTGATCATCGCCGCGCAGGACGATGCCGGCAGCTTCGTTGCCAGCGACGGCGGTATTCGTGGGCCGTATCTGGAAGCAGCGATGCAGAAAGTCCGCGCCGACAATCCGGGCCTGCAGGCGTCGGACATGGAACTGGCGAACGCGATTCTGGCGAAAAACGCCGTGGCGTCCGAGTAACAAAAAATGCCGCTCAATCGAGCGGCATTTTTTTGCCCGGATTTCAGATTCACCACAATCCCTTGTAGGAGTGAGCCTGCTCGCGATAGCGGTGTATCAGGCAAATTTTCCGGTGACTGATCCACCGCTATCGC
>NZ_AKJR01000286.1:0-14196 GCF_000282235.1 Pseudomonas sp. GM24
AAGAATGAGGTGCGCCCCAAAAGCTTCGCCAGCAGGCTCGCTCCCACAGGTTGAATGCATTCCAAATGTGGGAGCGAGCCTGCTCGCGAAGGCGTCAGACCGGTTTACATCAAACCTCGACGGGCACCGACAACTTAGGGCTGCCGAGCGCATGGCTCTTGGCATCAAAAAACCGCAACTCAACGCCCGTGCCTTCGAACACCTGCGCGTAATGCCGCTTCTGATGCTGAACGAACGCCGCACTGCGCGGGTAAATCGAGATCGCCACAGTCTTCGGTTTCGCCAAGCGCAGCGCCCGAACGATGTGCGCATCCTGCTCGCCCAAGGCATGGCCAAAGATGCACAGACTGCCGCCATGCCCGAGCAACTGCTCATAACAGAACGACAGGTAATCCGAACTGCGAATAGTCTTGAGCTTGTCCGCACTCGGTCCTTCGGTGACGAACAGCGGCACGTCATCCAGTGTCTTGATCGTGTTGTTGATCGCAAAACTACCGAGCAACGTGCCTTCGGTTGAAGTCAGTTTGCGCGCCGTGCCGTCCTGATTGCGCACCAGATGCAGACCGCCGTGCAGGTACAACAGGCGCGGTTTGTCGGTGGCAGTTTCGCTCAGATCAAAACTCGCATTGGCGCCGTTGAACAGATCGTCGATGGCGTCGCTTTGATGTTGCAGCGCCCAGTAATTGAGCAAGTCGTAGTTGGTGGTGAACACGGTGCGATAGCGCGCCAGTTCTTCGTTCAACGTCACCAGCGTCGAAGGCTTCACCAGTCGCCACGGAATGTGCACGGCGTGCACGGTGTTGATCAGCGCTTCCTTGATCGCGTAGTAACGATTGCGCGGCGCCGCCGAGCTGACAGCCAACGCCTTGTTGACCCGGCTGGTGGTTTTCAGTGCGCCGAGTACCTGCTCGAAGCTGCGCGTTTGCATGGCGTCGAACACCGCCAGTTCCGACGGGCTCAGCGGTTTTTCTTCGACGGTGCGGGCGTTTTCAAACAGCGAGTCGTAGCCGAAGTCGTCCCACACCGCACGGCTGGCGCCATTGCCTACCAACAGACCGTTGAAGTCGGTCGCGGCGCGCAGAGTGTTCCAGTCTTCGAGGCTGGCGTCGACATCGAGAAAATCGGTCATTGCGTAGGCGGTCTCAAAACAAAGGGGCTGATGGACGGCGACTTTATCACGAGCCGGCATTGAGCCAGATCAACATCGCTCGTGACCGATCGGTCGATGCTGTGTCTATCCGCCGAACCGGAGCAGTCGATTCGGCCCCTGTCAGGAGATGCGCGCATGACCAGCACTTTTTTCATTCCGGCGGTAAACATCATGGGCAACGGCTGCCTCGATGAAGCTATGGTCGCCATTCGCAACTACGGTTTTCGCAAAGCGCTGATCGTCACTGACACGGGGCTGGCCAAGGCTGGCGTGGCCACGATGGTTGCCGAGAAACTGGCGATGCAGGACATCGATTCGGTGATTTTCGACGGCGCCAAACCGAACCCGAGCATTGCCAATGTCGAGTCGGGTCTGGGGCTGCTAAAGGAAAGTCGCTGCGATTTCGTCGTCTCGCTGGGCGGCGGTTCGCCGCACGACTGCGCCAAAGGCATTGCCCTGTGCGCGACCAATGGCGGGCAGATCCGTGATTACGAAGGCGTCGATCAATCGAGCAAGCCGCAACTGCCGCTGATCGCGATCAACACCACCGCCGGCACCGCCAGCGAGATGACCCGGTTCTGCATCATCACCGACGAATCACGGCACGTGAAAATGGCCATCGTCGACCGCAACGTCACACCGCTGCTGTCGGTCAATGACCCCGAGCTGATGGTCGCCATGCCCAAAGGTCTGACGGCCGCCACCGGCATGGATGCGCTGACCCACGCCATCGAGGCGTATGTCTCGACTGCCGCCAATCCGATCACCGACGCCTGTGCGCTGAAAGCCATGACCCTGATCAGCAACAATTTGCGCCTGGCTGTGCGTGACGGCAGCGACCTCGCCGCGCGGGAAAATATGGCTTACGCGCAGTTCCTCGCCGGCATGGCCTTCAACAATGCCTCGCTCGGCTACGTGCATGCGATGGCGCATCAATTGGGCGGGTTCTACGACTTGGCCCATGGCGTGTGCAACGCGGTGCTGCTGCCTCATGTGCAGACGTTCAACGCGCTGGTGTGTGCCGATCGGCTGACCGATGTTGCTCACGCCATGGGCGCCGACATTCGCGGTTTCAGCGCCGAAGAGGGGGCGCAGGCGGCGATCAATGCGATCCGCTGCCTGGCCAAAGATGTCGAGATTCCCGATGGCCTGCGCGAATTGGGCGCCAGACTCAGTGACATTCCGCTGCTCGCCAGCAATGCGCTGAAAGACGCCTGCGGTCTGACCAATCCTCGGGCGGCGGATCAGCGCCAGATCGAGGAGATTTTTCGTAACGCGTTTTGAGCGGTTACGACGGGGTCAGCCCTTGCCCTCAGAGGTCACCGTAAACGTTCGAACACGGCCCCAATCTGACAATTTTCCATTGATATTGTGAATGGCGGATATTCGATACCTGCCTTCCTTCAGGGGGAGGGTAGGTTGAGTATGCCATTGCTTTTCGCTGTCGACGTCGGCTCTGGCAATCTCCAGGTCGTTGTCCAAATCGATAATGCTAACGATGCCAGTGGGCTGCGTGACATCGCCATAAAAGTCCGGAACGGCATCTACCTCGGCTTCTTCCTCCGGTTCCATAACGACCGGAATGTTGATGGGGGGCCGCAAGTGCACCTTGTATTTGCGCTCCTCACTCCAACCTGACTCGACGCCTTCCACCTCCTGGCGGGCTTTAATCCCATGCTCCCCCGAGGACTGGGCTCCGCTGAAGCTGAACGCCCATCGTCCATTTTTGCTGACCTGTCCTCCACCCAGCGAATGCGTCTCTTCAATGTCCCAAACCTGCACCAGAGCACCCGGTATACCGCTGCCGAGAAACAGTGTTGCTACCCCCGTGTTCTTGTCCTTTTCGGGGTACGTGATGGTTGGGGGCGGGACAGGTTGCGTGTTGGGCTTGTCGGGAGTGCTCATTGTGTTTCTCGTTTCAGGCTGATTTGAAACGAAACACTGGCACGGCGTGTCCCGTTTCGAACCTGTAAAAACTACCAGTTTTTTAGCTTTTTTTGCTTGATACGCAATTTCATTTTCTTCTAAAAAACTGTCATTTCTGTCAGTTGTCCGGCGTAGCTACTTCGGATCGAATGCTCTGACAACGGGGGTCGACGTCGATCTCTCAAGGAGCACACGAACATGCCGAAAGCCACAGCACCCACAGTATCGAAAGCCCCCAAAACAGCAAAAGCACAATCAGCAGGAGAGCTGGATGATCGCTTTGGCCTGCGCACGCTGAATTTTCCCGGAGCGAGCAAGACCATTGGTCATGGGGTGGCGATAACGCCGTCAGGGCAGATCATGGTCAGCGCAACCGTTGAGGTATCAGACCTTTCGTACTACGGCCTGGCGCGTCTGGATACCAATGGCAATCCAGATCCGGGCTTTGGTAATGGCGGCTATCTTCGCGGCCGATTTGGCAATGGTCTGCTCTCGCAAGCCGGACAGTTGATCGTGGATGCAACCGGCCGGATCTACCTGTGCGGCGTGATTGGCGAGAGCAAAGACACAGCCATCGAATACCAACAGGTCATCGCTCGATTCATGCCCGACGGCTCGCCGGATACCGGGTTCGGCGACGATGACGATGACCATAAAAGCGGTTATCGGATTGTGCCCACGCGTATTCCTCTGCTGACAGGTGCCACGGGTGGCGGTCTGATTCTGGCGAAGTCCACGCCCCTGGCGGCGGAGCCGGACAGGCTGCTTTTCGTGACCTCGCAAAAGGGCAGTGGCTTGCTGACGCGCTTCCTACTGGATGGCTCCGACGACTCATCGTTCGCTGCCAACGGCTGGATTGTCCTGACGCTTAAGGGGGTGGCAATTTCATTGCGAGGGATCATCCAACTCGACGATGGGCTTATTCTGGTGCATGGCAAAACGGAAATAACCAATCAGGGATTGGTCATGGCGTTCGACAGCAGCGGAAACGTCGCAGAGGCGTTTGGCAACAAGGGGACATTGCTGTTGAACCTTGAACAGGATGACAAGCCGCTCGAAAGCTCGGTCGAGCAGGTCATTGTGCAAACGTCAGAGCGCTTGCTCTTGCTCGGTTCGGCGGTCGAAGCGTCGGCAGGGGACAAATTCCAGCACGCGTTTATCAGCGGCATCACCCACACCGGCGAAAAGGATGAAGCATTCAATGGCAAATATCCGGTTATCACCCCTGCGACAGGGACCCTCGATCTCAGGAGCTGGACGGAAGGGTTCGCCCTGGATGACAGCGCCGGTCATCGAATCGTCACGGTTGGACAAATCTCGGGGGGCACACGAGGTTTACTGACGGGAGGCTTTTTGGCAAATGGCGCCGTGGATCCGGCATTCAACGTCGAGGGTGCGGCGCAGATCGAGTGGCCTGCCAAGAGTGCCTGTATGCAGAATTCATCGGTGCTGGTCTTGGGGAACAGAAATGGCAGGGTGCAACTGATTCGCTTGCTTACCGCATCGGTCAGTGATCTGTGAAATCCCCCCGTCGGTTGATTGGCAGAACGGCAATCCTCCGAGATCGGTGGCCTGCTGTGACGCGTTCGCAAACAAGCCCGCTCCCACATTGAAATTCGATCCCCTGTGGGAGCGAGCCTGCTCGCGAAGACTGACTTCCAGACACTGAAAAACATCGATTCAAACGATCATCCAGCAGCCACTGTATTCTTCTCAAACACCCCGCCAAACTGAATCAACACCACTCCGGCAATCAACAACAGCGCGCCCGATACCCGCGATACCGTCAGTTGTTTTTCAACCAGCCCGAACCACCCGAAGTGATCCAGCGCCATCGACGCAATGACTTGCCCTGCCAACGCCAGCGCGACAAACTCTGAAGCGCCAAGCTTGGGCAACAACGCTACCGCCAACGCAACAAAACACACACCAAACGCACCACCGGCCCACATCCACAATGGCGCCTTGCTGATAAACGCCAACGACGGCAACGGCAAACGCAACGCCAGAATCACCGGCAGCAACACGATCACGCTGACCAGCAACGACGCCAATGTCGCCCACAACGGATGTCCCAGCCCACGCGCAAGATTGCTGTTGATCGCACTCTGAAACGGCACCACCGCCCCGGCAAACGCGGCCAGCACCAGCAAACCGGCCCACTGCAACGTACTCATGTTCATCACTCCAAGAGGTTTTGCTGGACTCTAGAGTATTCGTCGAGCAGATTTAAATTCCGTTTCGTCATCCAGTACATGCATCAGATGAATGATCTGCGCCGTATCGACCTCAACCTGTTGGTGATCCTCGACGCCCTGCTCAGCGAGCAGCACGTCACCCGCGCCGCCGAGCGTTTGCACCTCAGTCAACCGGCGGTCAGCCATGCGCTGGCGCGGTTGCGCGACCTGCTCGGCGATCCGCTGCTGGTGCGGGCCGGCTCGACGCTGGTGCCCACCGCGCGAGCGCTGGAACTGGTCGCGCCGCTGGCCGAAGCGCTGGCTCAGGTGCAATCGCTGCTGGCGCCGAACGCCTTCGATCCGGCGAGTGCGCGCAGGACGTTTCGCGTGGCGATGTCGGACTACGGCGCAGCGATCATTCTGCCTACGCTGATCCGCACCCTGCGCCGGGAAGCGCCGGGCATCGACCTGCAAATCAGCCATGCCAGTCGCGAAGGCATGCTGGAAGGCGTGCTCAATGGCGATATCGATGTCGCCGCCGGCGTCTTCCCGGAAATGCCCCACGAACTGCGCAGCTCAGTACTGTTTGAAGAGCGCTACGTCTGCCTGCTGGATCGCCAGACGTTGCCTGTCAACGGAGTTCTGGATTTGCCGACCTACCTGTCACGTCCACATGTACTGCTGGAAATGCGCGGCAGCGGCACGCCGGAAATCGAGCGCGCATTGACGTCATTGCGTGAGCGTCGCCGCGTCGCGATCAGCCTGCCGCACTGGAACGTCGCGCCGCAGTTCATCAGTGGCACGGATCTGATTCTTACGGTGTCTTCACGCAGCGTGCGCGAGCTTGATCAGCGCGAACTGATCGTGGTGCCACCGCCGTTCGAGATTGCGCCATTCACGTTTGTGCTGGCGTGGCATAAGCGGCGGGGCGGGGATCAAGCGTTGAACTGGTTGAATCGGACGATTGAGGAGGGGATAGTGCGCGGCTGAAAAGGTACAAGGAGAAGGAAGTGACAGTGAAGTCTGGCTGGATCGGGTGTGCGGTATTGTGCGGGTGGTTGCTGGCGGGGCAGGCATTGGCCGATTGCACGCCACCCGCGGTGTCGGGAAACTGGGACTTTGGCCAGTGCAAGGATTGGCCTGCTTATCCAGGGCTGACCATCTCTTTGCTATTGAAGTTTGAGCCGGATCCAGTTGACACCGATGGCGATAAGATTGGCTCTTACGATTTGGGTTTATCCGTTTTATCAGCAGACGACCCAACCCCCATCGCCACTTACCATCAACCTGTTGCATTTTTTTCTGATGCGTTCGCGCTGGATAGCGTGCAGATCGACACCGCGCGCTACAAACTCACGCCTGAACTTCGTGCTTTTGGTATTCGGGCAAATTTCAAAGGCTCGTCTCGCGTTAATCCATTGGATGAAACCGTGCTGTCGCTCTATGTGAAAGAGGGAAGCAAACTGCGTCCTGTGTTGGATCGATTAGTGGTTTACCGCTTCAGTGGTGAATGGGACGGCAATTGCGCGGGAGAACGCGCGACCACTGTTCGCACCATCGAAATGGGTAAAACCAGCTCTCATGGTTTTGCCGACCTTGTCGTTAAATCAGTCACCACCGGTCTCGTCGGAGAAGGATCGCCTGACAATTGCGAAATGAAGACTACGAACGACAAGCCCGTGCTGACCACGCTCCGCTACGACGGAAAAGCGTACGTCCTGCCGCAAGAATTCAAAGGCCTTTAACCGGCCTGCTTAACCCGACTTTTATCAAGGAAGAACAATGCTCACGCCCACCAGACTCCTTATAGCCCTCAGTATTCTGGCCCTCGTTCCTCAAGCCCAGGCCGCTTGCCAGACCAAAGACTTCGACGGCAAATCCCTGTCGCGCTGCAAAGTCTGGCCGGCCGTGCAGAGCCAGGCGATTTCGGTTAAATCCACTTACCTTGCCGACGCCGGCGACGATGAGGCCGGGGTGTTCGATCTGGATCTGTCGATCGTCAATGCGAGCACTTACAACCCCATCGTCACTTACCGTAAACCGGGGGCTTACAACTCCGATGCCGTGCGCTTTGAGGATCTGCGCATCGACACTGCCCGTTATCGACTGGCGCCGGAGGTTCGGGCTTTCGGCTTGCGTTCAAAGTTCGCGCACAGTTCCCACGCCATTCCCTACGAGAAAACCGATCTGGCGCTGTATGTTCGCGAAGGCAATGAGTTGCGTCCGGTGCTGGAGGGCTTGGTGGTTGCCAAGAGCAATGGCGAGTTCATGAATGATTGCGAAGGCTACACAAAGACGATTCGCCGAACCGTCGAGATCGGCTCTTCCAGTCATCATGGTCTGGCCGATTTGATCGTCACGACCAGCGGCAGCAAAATGAAAAACACCCAGTCGGGTAAAGAGTGCGTTTCCAATACCACACGTCTGAAGCAAAAACAGATCACCCTGACCTACGACGGCCAGCAATACATCGTCCCCGAAGACCTCAGAGGTTACTGACCGCATGCTCACCGGCCTCAACCACTTGACCCTCGCCGTCGGCGATTTGCAGCGCAGCCTGGCGTTCTATCGCGATGTGTTGCAGCTGCGCGTCGAAGCCACGTGGGACGCCGGTGCTTACCTGTCGCTGTCTGGGCTGTGGTTGTGTCTGTCGCTTGATCCGCTGCGTTCAAGCGAACCGTGCGCCGATTACACCCATTACGCTTTCAGCCTCAATGCAGCCGATTTCTCAACGTTCGTAGCAAGGCTAAAAGCGGCGAATGTGCAGGAATGGCGCGATAACCGCAGCGAAGGTGCGTCGTTCTACTTTCTCGATCCCGACGGCCACAAGCTGGAAATTCACGTCGGCGATCTCGCTTCACGGCTGGCAGCGTGTCGGCAAAAACCGTACGCCGGCATGCGTTTTTACGACGAGTCATGATCAGACACATTTGTCTGTTATAGACTGGCGGCCACGTGTTCTGGCGCTTGCAGGTTTTCCATGACTCCATCGTTGCTAATGGCCGTGCTGGCCTAGGGTTTCATTTACGGCATCACGCCCGGGCCGGGGGTGCTGGCGGTGTTTGGCATCGGTGCAGCCCACGGGCGACGGGCCGGGGCGGGGTTTCTTTGCGGGCACCTGCTCGGTGATGTGGTCTGGTGCAGTACGGCGCTGATCGCAATTGTCGGCGCCCGGGAAATCGGCAGCACCGCGTTTGATGTGCTCGGTGTGCTCAGCGGTTTGTACTTGTTCTGGCTCGGCTGGCGCGCGGTGCGCGCCCAGCGTCGCAACGGTGACGAACCGCAGGGCGCGGCGCGCAATCCGTTCTGGCACGGCATTCTGTTCGGCTTGACCAATCCCAAGGCCTATCCGGTGGCGGTCGCGACCTTCACCGCGCTGTTGTCGAGCCGCGCCGAACTGCTCAACTGGTCGATGCTGCCGGCGTTGATTGCCCTGAGTTTCCTCGGCGGCCTGCTGGCCTACGCTATTCTGATTGGCGTGGTTGGCGCGCAACGGGTTCGCACGCTGTATCAGCGTCATGAGTTGCTTATCACCCGCTTGTGCGGCGTGATGTTTATCGGTTTTGCCATCAACGCGCTGGTGCATGCACTGCCGGGGCTGATGCCGAACAAGGCTTGAAAATGTGTGCAGGGAGGCGCAATAAAAAGGTCAGGGATGGTTGATCAGTGCTGCATTGTCCGGACACCCACGCTGAACCATGGAAAGCCGAAATTCCGCGCCGTTGGCGAGTTTTATCGATTTGTTGCTGGACGCCGTCTGCGCGGTCGACAAGCAGGGTCGCTTTGTTTTTGTCAGTGCCGCTTGTGAGCGTGTTTTCGGATATTCGCCTGAAGAGTTGATCGGCCGGCAAATGATCGAGCTGGTGCACCCGGCGGATCGGCAGCGCACTCTCGCAGCCGCAAACGAAATCATGGGCGGCGAACCCAAGCTCAACTTCGAAAACCGTTACCTGCGCAAGGACGGCAGCGTCGTGCATATCCTCTGGTCGGCGCGTTGGTCGGAAGTCGATCAACTGCGCATCGCCGTGGCGCGCGACATCACCGAGCGCAAACAGGCCGAATCGCGCCAGGCAGCGTTGTACGCGATTTCCGAAGCGGCGCATGCGGCGGAAGATCTGCTGGCGCTGTTCAAGCGTATTCATCTGATCATCGGCGAATGGTTGCCAGCGATGAATTTCTCCGTGGCGCTGTACGACGAGCACTGCGCACAACTGAATTTTCCTTATCACGTCGACGATCACGAATTGCAGCCCGAGCAACCGGGCACCGTCACCGGACGCCTGTGCGCGGAAGTTATCCGTAGCGGCCAGCCGATTCTTCTGACGCCGGACAGTGCAGATTCCCCAGCCGATTTCGCCGAACTGGTGGCCGGGCAGAACGCGCCTTGCTGGCTCGGTGTGCCGTTGAACTCGAAAAACGGCACCATCGGCGCCTTGATCGTCAAAAGCCTGCCCGGCGGCGAGCGCTACACCGAGCAAGACAAGGAACTGCTGCAATACGTTTGCGCCCAGGTCGCCACGGCCATCGAGCGTCAGCAATTGCACGCCCGCCTGCGACGTATGGCGCAGTACGACCAACTGACGCAGCTGCCCAATCGTGAATTGCTGCGCGATCGCTTGAAGGCTGCGTTGGCCAGCGCGCGCGAGCAATCCGGGCACATGGCCTTGTTGTATGTCGATCTGGACCGCTTCAAACAGGTTAATGACACCTTTGGTCACGCCGTCGGCGACATGCTCCTGCAAACCGTAGCCAATCGCCTCAAGGGCTGCGTGCGGGAAACCGATACCGTGGCCAGAATCGGCGGCGATGAATTTGTCGTGTTGCTGCACAGTGTCCAGGTCTCGGAAGATGCTGACGGCGTGGCGGAAAAAATCCGACAGGTGCTGGTGCAACCGATGCGTCTCGATGGCCACAACCTGCACATCGAACCAAGCATCGGCGTGGCCCGCTATCCAGAGCACGGCAGTGAAGAACAGCAACTGTTCCGCCATGCCGATCAGGCGATGTACGCCGCCAAACGCTTGAACCATCACGCGTTGAATAGTTGATCCGGGGCCGCCGTTCGTCGCAGCGACTGCAATTTTTCTAAACCTTTGCCGGCCAGAAAATTCTCAATCTAGGCGGGCACCTGCTCGCCACGATCATTACCAAGAGGTAGAGAATCATGCCTAACTCAAGAAACTCGAACTCGGGAAACTTCGCCAACGATCGAACGAAGGCCTCTGAAGCAGGTCGCAAAGGTGGGAAAACCACCACAACGACCGTCGACAAAGAGCCAAAACCAGACATGGGCCGCAAGCCCGCTCAGAAATCGAAGTAGTCGGTGAAGGTAGTTTTGATTGAGAGGCGGGGGCGTAAGCTCCCGCTTGAATTTTGCAAGTAAGGAGGGCGCGACCATGAGCCGAATGGCCACCCGTATACGCACCATGAGTTTTGCATCGCTATTGGGCCTCTGTGCCAGCAGCGCTTTTGCCCAGTCGCCCGCCGATTTCATCAACGATGCCTCGGCCAAAGGCATGGCCGACATCGAGGCCAGTCGTCTGGCCCACAGCAAGGCCGAATCGAAAGAGGTCAAGGACTACACCATCGTCGTCATCAACGACCGCACGACGGCCAACCAGCACCTGGCGAAAATCGCCAAGAAACTTGACCTGCCCGTCGCGCCTCGTGAAGAGCTGGCCGACAAGGCCAAGGAATTGATGCCGCAAGTGACCGACGGCGCCTCCTTTGATCAGGCCTACGCCGCCAGTCAGGTCAAAGCCACTGAAGAGGCCATCGAGCAGATTCAGCAGGAAGCGCAGACCACCGACGTGCCGGAGATCAAGGCGTTTGCTGACGAGACCTTGCCGAAACTGCAAAGCCATCTGGAGATGGCTCGCCAGTTGCAGGCCAGCCGCTAATCAAGAGCAAAAGATCGCAGCCTTCGGCAGCTCCTACTCAATCCCTGTAGGAGCTGCCGAAGGCTGCGATCTTTTGCTTTCAATCCTCAACACTCATTTAAATCCTGCTTCGACTTACTCTTCTCGCCCAATCCCTCAAGATTGAACACCTCACCCTCGCCCAGCGAGCGGTAGTGCCTGCGCAACGCCTCCAACTGCTTCAGATCCAGCGCCTCCAGCCCAAGCATCGCGTTCTGCGCCTCTTTGGTCACCAAGAGCAACTCATCGATCTTCAAATGCAGAATATCGGTATCGCGGTTCTGCGTGTTCTGGATCAGGAACACCATCAGGAAGGTGATGATGGTGGTCGAGGTGTTGATGATCAGTTGCCAGGTGTCGTTGTAATCAAAGATCGGCCCGCTCAAACCCCACAACCCGATCAAGATCAACGCGCCCATGAAGGTCTTGGGACTACCGGCCACCATCGCGAGCTTCTGGGAGATTTTTGCGAATTTCATAGCCGTGTTCCTTATTGGGGGAGTGCTTGAAATTCAGACATTGGCGGCGTTATGAAAATTCTACTGATGTGCAAGATGTCCCTGAAAAACCGGCCTCACGACCGGTTTTGGCATTGGTACTCTAAACCTCGAGTTCGACGTCGACGGTCCAGTGGAAGTAACCCACCACCTCACACTGCTGATTGACCAGCATGAAACTCAGTTCGCATTGCACATCGCCAGGTTTCTTCGGCGTGCAGGTCCAATAGTGGTCGTCAGCTTTTCGACTGCCCAGCGTGGTCGGGTCGTCCGGGTTGGGGGCGGGCACCGTCAGGTTGGTATGAATTTGCAGGTTCGGTTCGGAAAGCACACCGCTGTCAGCCACGGTCATGCGGTACACAACCACACTGTGTTCGGCGATCAGGCTGACGGAGCGTCCACGAACGTGCAGGTCGCAGCCAGTTTCGACCTGGATTGTTATTGAGCTGTCATTTATGACTATTTCTTTCGGATTGTTACCAGTTGCGAAAAAGATAAAACCATCGGTAATGCTCGTCGGCGCGGCGGCGTCCAGACTTGGATTTGGGTAATGCTTCAGTACTGATTCGGCATCGACGATCAGCAACACGTTGTGTGCGCTGCTAACGCCGGATGAGGGCGACGGGATCGGTTCGCTGGTCATCATGGATTCCTTTCATGATGTTGGCACAAAACGACAGCCGCTTCGGTCAAGGCAACACTTCCTGTTCCGGCCGCAGCGGCAGCGGATCGGTTGAGCCCCTTGTCACCAAAGGGCTCGACACATCATCAGTTATGAATGGAGATGAACGGATCCCACGAACAGCAGCCGATGATCTGGCAGTTGCGATCGACGATCAGGAAGTGGAAGTGATAGGTCACGCGACCACAGTCGAGGGTTTCGGATGACCAATAGTGGTTGTCGACTTTCTGGCAGCTTGGTACGGATGGATTGCTCGTGTTGGGCACAGCAACGCACGCTGTGGCCTTGCGCGGCGAGGGCGGCGAGATCAGGTTTTCTCCGGCGTTGGGGACGAATTTGTAGAAAATTACCGCCTGTTCGAAGCTCTGCGACAGGCTGGTTTCACGCCAGCGGATCAGATCGCCGACCTGAGCCTTGAGATCCAGTTCGCCACCGGCCTGACCACTGACGACGTTGTCCTGATTGGTGACCATGTACACATGTTTCCAATCAATCAGCGTTGGGTTCTTCGGATCCTTGCTGATGTTTGGATATTTTTTCAGAATGGTTTCGGTGTCGATGGAAACCAGAATATCCGTCACTCGAGACATGGTGATGCTCCTTTTTCATAGTGAACGTCGGACTGCAATCCAGGCACGACGACGCTTGCTTGCCGTATGGCTTTTGCGAGCACACTACTGGGGGGAACCCACTGATCACGAGAAATGAACAGGCCGTGCTCCTTGCACGAAATCGACTGATTCGGGTTCCTTCCGATTGCCGCTCCTTGACTATAGGTATGATTTTTTAGCTGTCAAAATCGCTTTTGTCTGGCTCGACGGACGGTCACCTGATTTATTAGAACCAACCCATTGGCGATAAGCCGATGGGTTGGTCCGACACCCTTTGCAATTCAGTCGCTCTGGAACTGTTTGCTGTGCGGCCTGTATCGTGACGAACCGCTGGTATGTCCCGACAGGAGAACGCAATGAGTTGGTCCGCCAAACAATACGTCGCTTTCGAAGATGAACGCACCCGCCCGGCCCGCGATCTGCTCGCCGCGATTCCTACGCCTGAAGCGCGAACTGTGGTCGATATCGGTTGCGGTCCCGGCAACTCGACGGAGTTGCTGGTGCAGCGTTTTCCCGGGGCGAAGGTCAGCGGGCTGGACAGCTCGGCAGACATGATCGACGCGGCTCGCAAGCGCTTGCCGGATTTGCAGTTCGAGGTGGCCGAGATTGATCAGTGGGCTGATGCCGGGCCGTTCGATGTGATCTTCGCCAATGCCGTGTTGCAGTGGGTGCCGGATCACGCGACGTTGTTGCCGGCGTTGGCCAGCAAGTTGTCGGCCGGTGGCAGCCTGGCGATCCAGATGCCGGACAATCTCAATGAATCCTCACACCGCTTGATGCGTGAAGTCGCTGCTAATGGTCCGTGGGCGAGCAAGCTTTCCGGCGCTGCGGGGCAACGTACCGACATGGCCAGCGCCAGTGATTATTTCTCGATGCTGCGACCACACTGCGCGCGGGTCGATGTGTGGCGTACGACCTATCACCATCAGTTGTCTGGCGGTGCGGCGGGAGTAGTGGAGTGGTTCAAGGGGAGCGGGTTGATTCCGTTTTTGAGTCCGTTGACCGAGGCGGAAAAGGCGCAGTATCTGGAGCAGTATCTGGCGGAGGTTGAGAAGGCTTATCCAGCGCTGGCGGATGGCTCGGTACTGTTGCCATTTCCTCGCTTGTTTATCGTCGCGACGCGCTGAAATAAATTGGCCCACTCACCCCAGCCCTCTCCCGAGGGAGAGGGAGCCGATTGGTGTCGCTTGCAAAACCTGAGTTCGACTCGATTTCGCACGTCGGCGTAGCTCGTA
>NZ_AKJR01000287.1:0-4334 GCF_000282235.1 Pseudomonas sp. GM24
ATTCCGTGACGCTCTGCGTCACATAAGCGGCGGACGCAGAGCGTCCAAGGCTGCATTCCCACGCAGAGCGTGGGAACGATCAACGTGAGAGAAGGGTGCCATCCGGCGCCCTTTTTTTATGGGCGCCGGATGGGCTATCCTCGGGCTCTCCCGCGCCGTCGTCAGAGCCGGGTGTTGAGCAGGGAACCCCCGATGATCACCAGTAAGCTGCCGAATGTCGGCATCACTATTTTCACGCAGATGTCTCAGCTCGCCGCGCAAACCGGCGCGATCAACCTATCCCAGGGTTTTCCTGATTTTGACGGCCCGCAGGCGTTGCGTGATGCGGTCGGTACACACATTGCCAGTGGCCACAATCAGTATTCGCCGATGACTGGCCTGCCGGCACTGCGCGAACAGATTGCAGCGAAAATCGCTCGCAGCTATGGCGTGCAGGTCAATGCCGACAGCGAAGTGACCGTGACGCCGGGCGCGACCCAGGCGATCTTCTGTGCGATTCAGGCGGTTATCCACAGCGGCGACGAAGTCATCGTGTTCGATCCGTGCTACGACAGCTACGAGCCGGCCACAGAGTTGGCGGGCGGTCGTTGCGTGCATGTGCAGCTGAACCCGGACGACTTCTCCATCGATTTCGACCAACTCGCAGCGGCCCTGAGCCCGCGCACGAAAATGATCGTCATCAACACCCCGCACAACCCGAGCGGCGCATTGATCAGCCGTGCCGAGCTGGATCAACTGGCGGCATTGATCCGTGGTCGCGACATTTATCTGATCAGCGACGAAGTCTACGAACACCTGGTATTTGACGGCGTACCGCACGTTAGCGTGCTCGCCCATGAAGAGTTGTATCAACGCGCCTTCGTGGTCAGTTCGTTCGGCAAGACCTACCACGTTACTGGCTGGAAAACCGGTTACGTCGTCGCGCCGCCAGCGCTGACGGCCGAGCTGCGCAAGGTGCACCAGTACGTCAGTTTCTGCGGCGTTACGCCGTTGCAATACGCGCTAGCCGATTACATGGCTGAACACCCGGAGCACGTCGAAGAGTTGCCGGGTTTCTATCAGGCCAAGCGCGATCTGTTCTGCGATCTGCTGGCGCCGTCGCGCTTCAGTTTTACCCGAGTCACCGGCACCTATTTTCAACTGGTCGATTATTCGCAGATTCGCCCCGACCTGAACGACGTCGAGATGGCGATGTGGATGACCCGCGAGCACGGCGTGGCGAGTATTCCGGTGTCGGTCTTCTATCAGAATCCACCCGAAGGCCAGCGCCTGGTGCGTCTGTGCTTCGCCAAACGCGAGGAGACGCTGCGAGAAGCGGCGGCGAAACTATGCGTGATCTGAGTGCGTTACCCGATCTCAACCTGGCGCTGATCCAGACCAGCCTGGCCTGGCATGACCGCCAGGCCAACCTCGAGCATTTCGAGCTGTTGCTGGAGCAGGCGCGCGGGGCGGATCTGATCATCCTGCCGGAAATGTTCACCACCGGATTCTCCATGGAATCCGAAACCCTCGCGGAAGCCGAGAACGGCCCGACCAGCAAATGGCTGCGGGTTCAGGCGGCGAAGCTTAATGCAGTCATTACCGGCAGCGTGATCATTCAGGCCGGCGACGGCAGCCATCGCAATCGCCTGCTGTGGGCGCGGCCGGACGGTGAAGTGCTGCATTACGACAAGCGTCACTTGTTCCGCATGGCCGGCGAGCACAACCATTACACCCCTGGCGAACGTCAGGTGCAGTTCGAACTCAAGGGCTGGCGTATCCGTCCGCTGATTTGTTACGACCTGCGCTTTCCGGTGTGGAGCCGCGATGCGCAGGACACTGATCTGCTGCTGTACACCGCCAATTGGCCGGGCGCGCGGCGTTTGCACTGGAATCGTCTGTTGCCGGCACGCGCCATCGAGAACCTTTGCTATGTGGCGGCGGTGAACCGCGTTGGCACCGACGGCAAGGGCTTCGCGTATACCGGAGACAGTCAGGTGCTGGATTTCCAGGGGGAAACCTTGCTGGCGGCGGGGGAGGCGGATGGTGTGTTCAAGGTGGTTTTGGAAGCGGCGCCACTGGCGGCGTATCGCGAGCGCTTTCCGGCGAATCTGGATGCTGACACGTTCGAGTTCACCTGAGGCAGCCGATCGTTCCCACGCGGAGCATGGGAACGAGCGCATCAGGCAAAAAAAGGCCCCGGAGTTCGCACTCCGGGGCCTTTTGCATTTCAGCGGTCAATTACGCCGCTTTCGCCTCAGGCTGGCTCAGCGAGCGGTTCAACGCGCTGAACAGCGCCTTGAAGCTCGCGGTGGTGATGTTTTCATCGATACCCACGCCGTGCACTGCACGTTCGCCGTTCACACGCAGTTCGATGTACGCCGCTGCCTTGGCGTTGGTGCCCGCGCCGATGGCGTGTTCGTTGTAGTCCATGATCTCCACCGGAATCGGCAGGCCGGCGACCAGTGCTTCCAGCGCACCGTTGCCTTTGCCGCGCCAGTGCAGGTTGGTTTCGCCCTGACCTTTGCTGGCCACTTCCACTTCGACGGCGCTGTTGCCGTTTTCTTCCTGCAGGCGATGGCTGACCAGCGCGTAAGGGGTGTTGGCTTGCAAGTATTCGCTGATCAACAGCGAGTGAATCTGCTTGGCGGTCATCTCCAGACCGAGACGGTCGGTTTCACGCTGCACGACCTGGCTGAATTCGATCTGCATGCGACGTGGCAGGCTGATGCCGTATTCCTGCTCCAGCAAGTAGGCGATGCCGCCCTTGCCCGATTGGCTGTTGACGCGAATCACCGCCTCGTAGCTGCGACCGATATCGGCCGGGTCGATCGGCAAGTACGGGACTTCCCAAAGCGCGTCTGGTTTCTGCTGGGAGAAGCCCTTGCGGATCGCATCCTGGTGCGAGCCGGAGAACGCGGTGTGCACCAGGTCGCCAACGTACGGGTGACGCGGGTGAACCTGAATCTGGTTGCACTCCTCGACCACTTTGCGCACGCCGTCGATGTCGGAGAAGTCCAGCTGCGGGTCGAGACCCTGGGTGTACATGTTCAGTGCGACGGTGACGAGGTCGACGTTACCGGTACGCTCGCCGTTGCCGAACAGGCAGCCTTCGACGCGATCGGCGCCGGCCATCAGGCCCAGTTCGGTAGCCGCAACGCCAGTGCCACGGTCGTTGTGGGTGTGCAGGCTGATGATCACGCTGTCACGACGGTTGATGTTGCGGCCGAACCACTCGATCTGGTCGGCGTAGACATTCGGCGTTGCGCACTCAACGGTGGCGGGCAGGTTGAGGATCATCTTGTGCTCAGGCGTCGGGTTCCACACCTCGATCACCGCGTCACAGACTTCCTTGGCGAATTCCAGCTCGGTGGCGCTGAAAGTTTCCGGCGAGTATTCGAAAGTCCATTCGGTGTCCGGCTGCATCGCCGCGTATTTGACGAACAGCTTGGCTGCGTTGACCGCAATGGCCTTGATGCCGTCCTTGTCCTGGTTGAAGACGATGCGACGGAAAGACGGCGAAGTGGCGTTGTACAAGTGAACGATGGCTTTCTTCGCGCCGCGCAGCGATTCGAAAGTGCGCTCGATCAAGTCTTCACGGCCCTGGGTCAGCACCTGAATGGTGGTGTCGTCCGGGATGTGGCCTTCTTCGATCAGGGTACGCACGAAGTCGAAGTCGGTTTGCGAAGCGGCCGGGAACGACGCTTCGATTTCCTTCACGCCGACTTGCACGAGGGTTTTCCAGAAGCGCAGCTTCTTCACCGCGTCCATCGGCTCGATCAGCGACTGGTTGCCGTCGCGCAGGTCGGAGCTGCACCAGATCGGCGCGGTGTCGATGGTTTTCGACGGCCAGGTGCGATCCGGCAGATTGATGACAGGAAACGCGCGGTATTTCGAAGACGGATCTTTGAGCATGCTCATCGGGAAATTCCTTATTGTCTGGGCCGAAAAGAGGCGGCCTGCCGGTGTTACGAATGTTCTGGGAAAAGCGTGGGACGAGGCGCAGCGATTCAGCCTGGCAGTCGCGCGCTGACAAGGCACAGGCTGCGGTGCTGGCGAAGCTGAATGAGGGTGTGAGAGGTTTTCATGCCTTCAACCCTAACCGCGAGGGGAGAGGATGGCAAGCAGTCGGAAAAAATTGAGAGGAATACTCGGAAAGAGAGTTTTGGCGGGATTTTATTGCGCTGGAGATCGCTGATCGTTGTGATATTTGCGCGAGGTTTGATTGGGGCGCAATCGGGGGTGATGGGGTCTCAGGGGTGTTTGAATACAGCATAAGCCGCCATCGCGAGCAGGCTCACTCCTACAGTTGATCGTGTTCACAACACCAGTCCAATGTAGGAGTGAGCCTGCTC
>NZ_AKJR01000288.1:0-4061 GCF_000282235.1 Pseudomonas sp. GM24
AGATCGCAGCCTTCGGCAGCTCCTGCATTTGGAATCTATCACCCCTGTAGGAGCTGCCGAAGGCTGCGATCTTTTTCTTGCTTGACGTAAACGTCAACCTGCCATTAGCTTAGCGCCAAGACCTTTTTCCGAGCGCTTCCATGAGCAGCCAGACTTACAGCATCTCCGACCTCGCCCGCGAGCTGGACATCACCACCCGGGCGATCCGCTTTTATGAAGAACAAGGCCTGCTCAGCCCTGAGCGCCGTGGCCAGGAACGCATCTATTCGCCGCGCGACAAGGTCAGCCTGAAGCTGATCCTGCGCGGCAAGCGCATCGGTTTTTCGCTGGCCGAATGCCGCGAATTGATCGAACTCTACGACCCGTCCAGCGGTAACACCAAACAGCTCAACAGCATGCTGGCGAAAATCACTGAGCGTCGCGAGCAGTTGGAACAGCAGTTGCTGGATATCGAACAGATGAAACTGGAACTCGATACCGCTGAAGAGCGCTGCGTCCAGGCGTTGGAGCAGACGCTGAAGAGCCAGCAGGCGATCTGACTAACAACATAAATCCCCCTGTAGGAGTGAGCCTGCTCGCGATAGCGGTGTATCAGTCACGCAATTTTCATCTGGCACTCCGCGATCGCGAGCAGGCTCACTCCTATAGGGGTTCTCCACAAATTCAAAAGAGCAGGTCAGCCCATGTCCCTCCCCTCCCAAGTACGCCTGATCGAAGTCGGCCCGCGCGATGGCTTGCAGAACGAAGGCCAACCGATCAGCGTCGCTGACAAGGTGCAACTGGTCGATGCTTTGAGCGCCGCTGGCCTCGGCTATATAGAAGTCGGCAGTTTCGTCTCTCCGAAATGGGTGCCACAAATGGCCGGTTCCGCCGAAGTGTTCGCGCAGATTCAGCGCAAGCCCGGCGTAACCTACGGCGCACTGGCGCCGAACTTGCGCGGATTTGAAGACGCCATCGCTGCCGGGGTCAAGGAAGTCGCGGTGTTCGCCGCCGCCTCCGAAGCGTTCTCGCAACGCAACATCAACTGCTCGATCAGCGAAAGCCTGGCGCGCTTTGCGCCGATCATGGAAGCCGCGCAGCAGCACGGCGTTACCGTGCGCGGTTACGTGTCGTGTGTGCTCGGTTGCCCGTACGAAGGCACGGTCGCGCCGGAGCAAGTGGCGATGGTCGCGCGCGAGTTGTATGCGATGGGCTGCTACGAAGTTTCGCTGGGCGACACCATCGGCACTGGCACCGCGGGCGCGACGCGCCGCTTGTTTGAAGTAGTGTCGGCGCAAGTGCCACGGGAAAAACTCGCCGGGCATTTCCACGACACTTACGGCCAGGCCATGGCCAACATCTACGCCAGCCTGCTTGAAGGGATTTCGGTGTTCGACAGCTCTATCGCGGGCCTCGGCGGCTGCCCGTACGCCAAAGGCGCGAGCGGTAACGTTGCCACCGAAGACGTGGTGTACCTGCTCAACGGCCTGGGTATCGAGACCGGTATCGACCTGGACGCCTTGATTGCCGCGGGTCAGCAGATCAGCGCGGTGCTCGGTCGCCCGAGCGGTTCGCGCGTGGCCAAGGCTCGTAGCGCGCAGTAAGGGGGGAAGGTGTTACCGCTGTGTCCGAAATGTGGGTTTAAGCGAGTAACACGGAAACAAATTGTCTGGTTTCGCTGGAGCGAAAATCTGCAGAAATTTTCAAACCTTTGATTTATAAGGTTTTTTAAAAGTTGGCACGGCTTCTGCTATCTCTATGGCATAACAAGAATAAAAAGCAGCAAACCAATAAAAATAAGACGTACCGACTCTGACATAACAAAAACAACACGGCAGAGACGCAGCTAACAGATTTTTTTGGAGAAGGTGTGCTTTTCAGGGTGCTCTCAGGAGTGACCCGCAACCGGGCAGAGAACAATAAAACTACCTTCAGGTAGCTCCCGAATCGGTTGGATCGCTTAGCGAGAAAGCAGATCAGCGCTCAAAAAAATACGTTTGCTCTTGACCCCGGATGGGGGTCGCCAAAAACAGCGGTAAAGGGCCACGGTTGCCAAAAACAACAACAGACCGACCCTCAATAATAAAAAAGAGCACGCGACGACAAAATTAAAGGGGAGCTTCGGCTCCCCTTTGTGCTTTCTGTGATTTGTGTTTTCACCGCAAATCCCTGTGGGAGCTGGCTTGCCAGCGATGGCGTCAGGTCAGCCAGCATCAATGTTGAATGATCCACCGCAATCGCTGGCAAGCCAGCTCCCACAGGGGTGGTGGTTAACGCTCGATTGTTTTCAGTTCTTCGATACTGATCTCACGCATCCTGAATTTCTGGATCTTGCCCGTCACCGTCATCGGAAACTCTTCAACGAACTTGAAGTGCCGTGGCGTCTTGAAGTGCGCGATGCGTTCCTTGCACCAGGTTTGCAGTTCCAGCTCGGAAGCATTATGGCCGGGGTGAAATTTGATCCAGGCAACAATCTCCTCGCCATAACGCGAACACGGAATGCCGATCACCTGCACGTCCGCCACCGCCGGATGGGTGAAGAAAAACTCCTCGAGCTCACGCGGATAAATGTTTTCGCCACCGCGAATGATCATGTCCTTGTTACGCCCGGCGATGTTGACGTAACCCTCCTCGTTCATGCTCGCCAGGTCGCCGGTGTGCATCCAGCCCGCCTCGTCGATGGCTTCAGCGGTGGCCTGCGGATTGTTCCAGTAGCCGAGCATCACGCTGTAACCGCGAGTGCACAGTTCGCCGATGGTGCCGCGTGGCACCAGGTTGCCGGCCTCGTCGATGATCTTGCTTTCCAGCTGTGGCTGGGTTCGGCCGACGGTGGTCACGCGCAATTCCAGCTCATCGTTCGGCCCGGTCTGCAGTGACACCGGACTGGTTTCGGTCATGCCGTAAGCAATTTGCACTTCACTCATGTGCATTTCGCTGATCACCCGGCGCATCACTTCTATCGGACACGTCGCGCCGGCCATGATCCCGGTGCGCAGGCTCGACAGATCGAATTGGGCGCGTTGTGGCTGGTCGAGCATGGCGATGAACATGGTCGGTACGCCGTAAAGGCCGGTGGCTTTCTCTTCGGCGACGGTTTGCAGGGTCAGTAAAGGATCGAAGGCATCGTTGGGGTAAATCATCGTGCTGCCGTGGGTGATGCAGCCGAGGTTGCCCATGACCATGCCGAAGCAGTGGTACAGCGGCACCGGGATGACCAGGCGATCGCGCGGGGTCAGGCCGATGCTTTCGCCAACCATGTAACCGTTATTGAGGATGTTGTAGTGGCTGAGGGTCGCGCCCTTGGGGAAACCGGTGGTGCCGGAGGTGTACTGGATGTTCACCGGCTGATCAAAGTGCAGGCTGTTGCTGCGTTCGTGTAGTTGTTCGGGGGAGAGGCTGGCGGCGAGATCTGCCAGCTCCGACCACGGCAGGAAACCTGAGGGTGGCTGCGCATCGAGGCTGATCACGCCGCGCAGTTCGGGGAGGCGTTCGCTGCGCAGTTGGCCGATGGGTTGCTCGGCCAGTTCCGGCACCAGGCCTTGCAGCATGCCGTGGTAGTTGGAGGACTTGAACGCCCCGGCGCAGACCAGCCATTGGCAGCCGGATTGTTTGAGCACGTATTCCAGTTCGGAACTGCGGTAGGCCGGGTTGATGTTGACCAGGATCACGCCGATTTTTGCGGTGGCGACTTGCGTGATGCACCACTGCGCGCAGTTCGGTGCCCAGATACCGAGGCGGTCGCCGGCCTGCAAACCCAAAGCGAGCAGCGCCCTGGCGTGCAGGTCCACCGCTTCGGCCAGTTGTCGCCAGGAATAACGCAACTGCTGATGGCGGACCACCAGCGCTTCACCGTCGGGGTATTGCGCGACAGTCTGATCGAACTTCTGCCCGATGGTCATCGCCAGCAAGGCTTTGTCCTGTGAACCACGGGTGTAGCTGCGCGGCGGGTTTGCACTGGGTTGATCCATGACGACCCCTATTGTCTTTATTTATGGGTTGCCGACGGTCACTTGTAGGAGTGAGCCTGCTCGCGATCTCGATCCATTAGTCAACACTTACGTCGACTGACACGACGCGATCGC
>NZ_AKJR01000289.1:0-3398 GCF_000282235.1 Pseudomonas sp. GM24
CCGAAGGCTGCGATCTTTTGACTTTGATCTTTTAAAAAGCAAGATCAAAAGATCGCAGCCTTCGGCAGCTCCTACAGGGGGATTTGTGTGGGCTGTCAGAACAGCGCCAGCAAGTTCGAGCCGAGAAACAGCTGGTCGATCCAGAACACTTGATGCAGCAGCACAATCACCCAGAACAAAATCTGAAACGACACCTTGCGCGTCTTGTGCCGGAAAACCTGCTGGGCGATCAACGCGCCCGGCCAGCCGCCCGCCAGCTCTACCGCATGCAGGATGTTCTCCGGTGTGCGCCAGGCATCAGCGCGCGCCTTGCGCTTGTCCGCCCAATACATGAAGAACGCCAGCACGCTGACGATCCCGTAAGCGGCCAGCGGGACCAGCGAAATCTCGCGCAGCCACATCGACAACGAGCCGTACAGCGGCAACGCGCAGACGATCAGCAGAACGACCAGTTTCAGCTTCAGGTTCTGGATGTTGTTGCCGCCCGAAGGTCGCCCTTCGGGCCGGCGTGCGCGGGAATCACTCATGGCCTGGCCGCCGCCCAGTCAACCCAGCCAAACTGCCAGGTCGCCAGAATCAGCAGACCGAACACGATCCGATACCAGGCGAACGCCGCATAACTGTGGCTGGCGATGAACTTGAGCAGACCGCGCACGGCAATCATGGCGAAGATGAATGCGGTGACGAAACCGATGGCGAACACCGGAAAATCCGCCGGGACAAACAGGTCACGGTACTTGTAGCCCGAGTAAACCGCCGCACCGACCATGGTCGGCATCGCAAGGAAGAACGAGAACTCGGTAGCGGTCTTGCGCGACAGGCCGAACAGCAAGCCGCCAATGATCGTCGAGCCGGACCGCGAAGTGCCGGGAATCATCGCCAGACACTGAGCGAAGCCGACTTTCAAGGCGTCCTTCCAGGTGATCTCGTCAACCGTTTCAGCGTGCACTTCATGCTGACGCTTTTCCGCCCACAACATGATGATGCCGCCCACCACTAACGCGGCCGCGACGGTAATCGGGTTGAACAGGTATTCGTGGATCAGGTCGGCAAAGATTACGCCCAGCACCACAGCGGGCAGAAACGCGATCAGCAGGTTGGCGGTGAAACGACGAGCGCTGGGCTGCGTCGGCAAACCTATGACCACATCGAAAATCTTCCGGCGAAACTCCCAGACCACCGCGAGGATCGCGCCGAGCTGGATGATGATATTGAACGCCATGGCCCGTTCGCCGCCGAATTCGAGCAAGTCGGCAACAATGATCTGGTGTCCGGTACTGGAAATGGGCAAAAACTCCGTCAGCCCTTCTACAACTCCTAGTATCAGTGCCTGCAAGGCCGTCCAAAGATCCATCAATCCCCCAAAGAGCGATGCACGCGGGCATGCTCCGATAGTATTTTTTTCGTTCACTGCGATCAGCGTAGCTGGTTATGGCTGTACCGATTCCGCGCGCACAGGATCCACACGAAACGGTCAAAATTCCGTGAAATATCAATTTGGATTCAGGTTTTCACGCGCGGGGCCGAAATCCTAACAGACAAGCCTTAATAGCGCTGCCGCGTTATACGACTTGGGTCGCGTATGCCCGCTCACAAATTCGTGGTTGGATGCTGGCGGTCGTTTATTACAAGAAAAAGAATCCGGAGTGACAGCGTTATGAACAGCTTGCGCAGTGTGTCGATCAGCCGACGCTTGTGGCTCATCTTGATTGTGGCGGTGGTCATGTTGCTGACCTTGGGCGTATTGATGCTCAAGCAGATCCACGACGATCTCTATCACGCCAAGGCCCAGAAAACCCAGCACGTGGTGCAGACCGCCAGCGGCCTGCTGACCTATTACCACGACCTCGAAACTGCCGGCACCCTGAGCAAGGACGCCGCGCAGAAACAGGCGCTGACAGCAATTCGTGGTTTGCGCTATGACCAGAGCGATTACTTCTGGATCAACGACCTCACACCCGTGATGGTCATGCACCCGACCAACCCGAAACTCGAAGGCCAGAACCTTTCGGCGATCCGCGATCCGGACGGCTTCGCGGTGTTCAACGAAATGGTCGCCATCGCCCGATCCAAAGGCGCCGGCATGGTCGACTACCGTTGGCCAAAACCGGGCGCCAGTGAGCCGGTGGCCAAGACTTCCTACGTCAAACTGTTCGAACCGTGGGGCTGGGTTCTTGGCTCCGGGGTTTACGTCGATGACGTACAGGCGGAGTTCCAGGGTCAGGTGATCAAAGCCACGGTCATCGGCCTGGCGATTGCGCTGATCATGGCGTTGCTGGTGATCCTGATCGCGCGCAGCATCGTCCGTCCGCTACAGGAAACCGTGAACGCCATGGCCAACATTGCCAGCGGTGAAAGCGACCTGACCCGCAGCCTCGATACCCATGGCAAGGATGAAGTCACCGAGCTTGCGCATCACTTCAATGCCTTTACCGCCAAACTGCGTCGCGTGATCGGTGATTTGCAGGTGTCGGCCAGCGCCTTGGGCCAGTCGTCCAGCGAACTGGGCAACGACGCTTCGCAGGCGCAACAGCGTAGCCAGCAGCAGTCGCAGCAGATGGAACTGGTGGCGACGGCGATCAACGAAGTGACCTACGGTGTGCAGGATGTGGCGAAGAACGCCGAGCACGCCGCCGCCGAAATGCGCGATGCCGAAGCGCAGGCGCAACAGGGCCAGATCAACATCGATGGCAGCTTGCAGCAGATCGACAAGCTGTCCGGCACCATCGATCAAGCGGTTGAAGTGATTCGCACCCTCGCCGCCGAAAGCACACAGATAGGCAGTGTACTGGAGGTGATTCGCTCAATTGCCGAGCAAACCAACCTGCTCGCGCTCAACGCTGCAATCGAAGCGGCCCGGGCCGGTGAGCAGGGTCGCGGGTTTGCCGTGGTCGCCGATGAAGTGCGCTTGTTGGCGCAGCGCACGCAGAAGTCGACAGCGGAAATCCAGTCGATGATCGAACGCTTGCAGAACCATTCCGAGGCGGCCGTGAAGGTGATCGGTGACAGCAGCAAGGCATCGCAACTGACCATCGAGCAAGCCGGGCTGGCGGGGGCGAGTCTGAATGCCATTGGCCAGGCGTTGCGCAATCTCAATGGTCTGAATGCGTCGATTGCCAGCGCCACGCTGCAACAGGCGCATGTGGTCGAGGACATCAATCAGAACGTCACGCAAGCGGCCGGCCTCTCGCACAGCACAGCGATCGCGGCCGAGCAATCGAGTGCGGCCAGCCTGCGCCTCGGCCAATTGAGCGAACAACTCAACGCCCTGCTGCGCCAGTTCCGCGTCTGACCCGTGTAACTCTGGTGAGCCCACCCCTCACCCCAGCCCTCTCCCAGAGGAGAGGGGGCCGACCGAGGTGTCTCAAGCTATACGTCGACCTGAAAAATCGAGTCGA
>NZ_AKJR01000290.1:0-5261 GCF_000282235.1 Pseudomonas sp. GM24
AGCCAGCTCCCACAGTTTGATTGGTGGTGAGGTCAGAACAGTTCGTTGAAGGGGATGAAGCGCAGCGGGTCGCCGAGGTTGTGCGTGCTGTTCTCGGGGATTTCCACCAGGCCATCGGCCCAGGTTGCACCTAGCAGGACGCCGGAGCTTTGATTGGGATAGAGCACCGCACGCCCCGCCTCCAGCCGCACCCGCAGGTATTCACGGCGGCCGCCAGCCTTGTGCCAGTCGAAACCTGCATTGACCGTAAAACTCAGCGGCATGACATCTTCCACACCCTGAATACGCAGCAAATACGGCCGCGCCAACAAGCCAAACGTCACCAGCGCCGAGGTCGGATTGCCCGGTAAACCAATCACCGGCACCGTGCCAAAATGCCCGACCGTCAACGGTTTGCCAGGCTTGATCGCCAGTTTCCACAACAGCGGTTTGCCGCTGTCGCGCAGCACTTGCCCGAGGCAATCGGCATCCCCGGCTGACACGCCGCCCGTAGTCAGAATCAGATCAACGCTTACTTGCAGTTGCTCAAGTTTGAGCCGCGTCTGCGCCGGGCGATCCGGGAGGATGCCGGCGTCGATCACCTCGCAGCCCAATTCCCGCAACCAGTGGCCGAGCAATACGCGGTTGCTGTTGTAGATGCTGCCGGGGCGCAACGGCTGACCCGGTTCGACCAGCTCATCACCGGTCGACAGCAACGCCACACGCGGGCGACGCACCACGTGCAGTTGCGCCAGCCCTTGCCCGGCGGCGACCGCCAGTTCGAACGGTCCAAGGCGCTTGCCGGCGCGCAGCAGGATGTCGCCGACGCGATTTTCCTGACCTTGCGCGCGGATGTTCTGCCCCGCCTTCAGCGGCTGCAAGAAGCGCACGCGGCCGTCCTCCAGCACTTCGACGTTCTCCTGCATTTCGACGCAGGTGGCGCCGGGCGGCAGCGGCGCGCCGGTAAAAATCCGTGCGCAGGTGCCGGGCAGCAACGTGTCCGGTGCCAGCCCGGCGTAAACCTTCTGTGAGACCTTCAGCGGCTGTCGGTGCAGATCAGCGAGATTGAGCGCGTAACCGTCCATGGCGCTGTTCGGCCACGGCGGCAAGTCGAGGGTCGCCACCAGATCACTGGCCAGCACCCGCCCACGCGCATCGTCGAGCGCCAACAGTTCGCTGTCGGCCAGACGTTGCTCATTGGCCATGCACAGCAATTGGTCGAGGGCGTCCTCGACCGGCATCAACGGTGCTTTGCTCATCCGCGTGACCCGCAGGCTTGCACGGCTTTCAGGTGCGGGACGAAGTTGCATGGGCGATGACGGTTGTCCAGCTGCTCGGCAAGAATGCCTTCCCACGCCGTGCGGCAAGCGCCGGTCGAGCCCGGCAGGCAGCACACCAGCGTGCCGTTCGACAGCCCGGCCAGCGCGCGGCTTTGCACGGTGGATGTACCGATATCCAGAATCGAAATCGCCCGGAACAGTTCGCCGAAGCCGTCAATCTGCTTATCAAACAAGCAGGCCACCGCTTCCGGCGTGCTGTCGCGACCAGTGAAACCCGTGCCGCCGGTGATCAGCACCACTTGAATACCTTCGTCGGCAATCCAGTTCGCTACCTGAGCGCGGATCTTGTACAGATCGTCCTTGAGCAAGTTGCGCTCGCTCAACGTGTGCCCGGCTTCCAGCAACCGACTGACCAGCAACTGGCCCGAGGTATCGCTGGCGTAATCGCGCGTATCGCTGACCGTCAGCACGGCAATATTCAGGGGGACAAACAGGGCATCGGCTTTGGCACTCATGGCAGTTCTCCGGCAGCAGTCAATCAACATTGCCGAGCAGCCTAAGTGCCACTTATGAGTACTGTCTAATCACTCTGGCCAACCACATTATCGACCGGCTCTATCGGTGCCTTTCACGTTGTTCAGGGCCAGTAAAACCGGGCCTGATAGAGCTGATCGATAGTGCCTTAAATACTTCCGATTGGACGAACAACTGTTCAAGTGAGATCGTCGCACCCTGCGCTTTTCGTGCGTCTCGCGCATCCGCGTCAATACTCAATCAAAAAATCCCCATCGAGCAGGTGCCATCGTGGACATCAAACAACTCAAGTTCCTGATCGCGCTGGACGAAACCCGCCACTTCGGCCAGGCCGCCGCACGCTGCCACATCACCCAACCGACGTTGTCGATGCGCCTGCGTAATCTCGAAGATGAGCTGGATCTGGTGCTGGTCAACCGTGGCCAGCGCTTCGAAGGTTTCACCCAGGCCGGCGAACGCGTGCTGGCCTGGGCGCGCACCTTGCTCGCCGCGCATGACGGTTTGTTCGCCGAAGCGGCGGCGTGTCGCGGGCAACTGGTCGGTAGCTTGCGTCTGGGTCTGGTGCCGCTGAGCAGCTTCAACCCGGTCAATTACATTCAGGGTTTGTCGGGGACGTATCCGGAGTTGAAGTTCAGCCTGTCATCGCTCAGTTCCGACGAGATCATCGCCGGGCTGGGCAACAATCAGCTTGATCTGGGCGTCTGCTATCTGGACCACGTCAACCCGAACTATTTCGAGTTTTTCGAAATCGGCGAGACCCGCGTCGGCCTGCTCTACGACAACCGCCACTTCCATTTCGAAGGCTCGGAAATGAGCTGGGAAGACGCCGCCGAGTTACCGCTGGGGATGATCACCGCCGGCATGCATTACCGTAAATCCATCGACTTGAGCTTCCGCAGCCGTGGGCTCAGCCCGCAGCCGATCATGGAAAGCGACTCGACCTATCAGCTGTTGCAGGCGATTCACCAAGGCTTCTGCTGCGCGATCATGCCGCTGGACAGCGGGCTTGAGGAGCCGATCGAGCACCTGTCGTTCATGCAGTTGCCGGATGCCAGCGTGCTGGCGCCGCTAGGCCTGGTGATGCGCAAGACCGAGCCGCGTTCGGCGATTGCCGAGAAGTGTTTTGCCGAGGCGCGGAAGTTGTTTGGGGTTGAGGTTTCTGCCGAATAAGCAAGGGTGGATGTCCCGGCCTCATCGCTGGCAAGCCAGCTCCCACAGTTTCCGATGTGATCACAGTTTCTGTGCACGACGCAGAAACCTGTGGGAGCTGGCTTGCCAGCGATGGGGCCTGACCAGCCAAGACAAATCCTGGTTGATCGACCAAAGCAATCACCACATCGGAACAAGCGATTGGACGCACTTTTAACGCCCCCGTAGCCTGAACACTCTTCAGCGCTTCGGGACTTTTCAGATGCTCTGCCACGTCGAAACCCTCACAGAATCCACCAGCGAACCCAACGCCCCCGCGCCACAACCGGCGCAAGTGGCGTTTCGCGAATACCTGCCCGACGCCGCCATCTCCCACGCCGCGCTGGCCTCGGAAATCGCCCTCGCCATCACCTACAACGGCCTCAGCCAAGCGGTGATGATGGTCTCGCCCGGTAACCTCGAAGACTTCATCCGTGGCTTCAGCCTGAGCAACGCGATCATCGACAGCGTCGACGAGATCTACGACATCCGCCTCACGCATTTCGATCAGGCCTGTCAGGCCGAAGTGCAGATTTCCAGCCGGGCGTTCTGGACCTTGAAGGATCATCGTCGGCAAATGACCGGCACCAGCGGCTGCGGCATCTGCGGCGTCGAAGCGCTGGAGCAGGCGTTGCCGCAACTGCAGATTCTGCAACCGTCAGCACTGCCGCCGGCCGAACATTTCGACGGCATTCGCCAACGCATCGAAGCCGCTCAACAACTGGCCCGCAGCAGCGGTGCCTTGCATGCCGCGCTGTTCTTCGACGCTGACGGTGAAGCCTTGCTGTGCCGCGAAGACATCGGCCGCCACAACGCCCTCGACAAGCTGATCGGTGCGATGCAAATCGACGCCATCAATGCTGCTGAAGGCTTTGTCGTGGTCACCAGCCGTTGCAGCCTCGAACTGATTCACAAAGCCGTGCGCGCCCGCCTCGGCACCCTCGTCAGTCTGTCCGCGCCTACCGCGTTGACCGTGCGCTGGGCACTCAAACACCGACTCAATCTGATCCATGTACCGCACCGCAACGCCCCGCGAATTTACAGCCCGATCCAGGAGTTTTCCGTATGAGCCACACCCTCACCCACCTTGACGATCAGGGCCGCGCCAACATGGTCGACGTCAGCGACAAAGCCGCGACCCGCCGCGAAGCCAGCGCGCAAGCCTGGGTGCAGATGCGCCCGCAAACCCTGCAAATGATCCAGGCCAACGGTCACCCGAAAGGCGATGTCTTCGCGGTGGCGCGGATCGCCGGCATCCAGGCCGCCAAACGTACCCACGAGCTGATCCCGCTGTGTCATGCGCTGCTGCTCAGTTCGATTCACGTCGAACTCACGGCCTGCGAACCGGACCGCGTGCAGATCACCAGCACCTGCCGCCTCACCGGCCAGACCGGCGTCGAACTCGAGGCGCTGACCGCCGCCAGCGTTGCCGCGTTGACCATTTACGACATGTGCAAAGCGGTGGACCGGGCCATGGTTATCGGCGATATCCGCCTGCTCAGCAAACAGGGCGGTCGCTCGGGGCACTTTCAATGGGAGGACGCGCAATGATCCTGATCAACTACTTCGCCAGCTACCGTGACCGGCTCAATCTGGGCGGTGAAAAAATTCCGCTGACTGACACGCTGGGCTGCGTGGAAGACGTGCGGCAAATGCTCATGCAGCGCGGCGATCTTTGGCGTGAAGTGCTCGGCGCCGGCAACCTGATGTGCGCGGTGAATCAGGAGTTGTGTCAGCCGAGTCAGGTGATTGAGGATTTCGATGAAATCGCGTTTTTCCCGCCAGTGACCGGAGGTTGATCGATGGCTATTCGAGTCCAGCACAAAAGCTTCGATGTCGGCCAGTTGACCGCCGATCTGCACGCGCGCAATCCACGGGTCGGCGCGGTGGTGAATTTCGTTGGTTATGTGCGTGATCTGAATATGGGTCAGAGCGTGAATGAACTGTTTCTTGAGCACTATCCGGGCATGACCGAAAAAGCCCTCGAACAGATCGCCGAGGAGGCCCGCGAGCGCTGGCCGCTGTTGGGTGTGGAGATTGTGCATCGGGTCGGTGCGTTGTCGGTGAGTGAGCCGATTGTGTTTGTCGGGGTCAGCAGCAAGCATCGGCATATGGCGTTCGAGGCGTGCGCGTTCATCATGGACGTGCTCAAGACCCGTGCGCCGTTCTGGAAGCGCGAGACTACGCCTGAGGGTTCTCACTGGGTCGAGGGCCGTGAGAGCGATAGGGATGCGGCGTTGCGCTGGAGCCTGGCGCATGCCTGAAAAGCAAAAGCCCCTC
>NZ_AKJR01000291.1:0-2487 GCF_000282235.1 Pseudomonas sp. GM24
CGGCAGCTCCTACATGAGCGCGCACATTTTCGACCAATGTAAAAACGCAAACTCCCCCTGCGAATATCCCGGTTGTACACGGCAAATTTGCACTGTTACGATCCGGTAACGCTCGCGCGCGAGCTTCTCGAATAAAGACAATAAAAGCAGGGAGTTACTGATGACAGCTCAGGCTTCATCCCAGCGGACACCGTCCATGGATGCCACGCAACACGAAGTGCTGGCCGACGTTCGCAACCACATCGGTCACCTGACCCTCAATCGCCCCGCCGGTCTCAACGCCATTACCCTCGACATGGTGCGTTTGCTGCAACAGCAGCTCGATGCCTGGGCAACTGACACCAATGTTCATGCCGTGGTCCTGCGCGGTGCCGGTGAAAAAGCCTTCTGCGCCGGTGGCGATATCCGATCCCTATACGACAGTTTCAAAAGCGGCGACACGCTGCACGAAGATTTCTTCGTCGAGGAATACGCCCTCGACCTGACGATTCATCACTACCGCAAACCAGTACTGGCGCTGATGGACGGATTCGTCCTCGGGGGCGGCATGGGCCTGGTGCAAGGCGCCGATCTGCGCGTGGTCACCGAGAAGAGTCGTCTGGCGATGCCGGAAGTGGCCATCGGTTATTTTCCCGATGTCGGTGGCAGTTATTTCCTGCCGCGCATTCCCGGTGAGCTGGGCATTTATCTGGGTGTCAGCGGCGTGCAGATCCGTGCGGCGGATGCGCTGTATTGCGGCTTGGCCGACTGGTATCTGGACAGCAGCAAACTGGCGCTGCTCGACGAAAAACTCGATCAGATGGAATGGCAGGACACGCCGCTCAAAGCACTGCAAAACCTGCTGGCCAAACACGCCGTGCAAACCTTGCCCGATGCGCCACTTGAGGCTTTGCGCCCGGCCATCGACCATTTCTTCGCCTTGCCGGACGTACCGAGCATGGTCGAACAATTGCGCGCAGTGACCGTCGCCGACAGCCACGAATGGGCGACCACTACCGCTGACCTGCTGGAAACCCGCTCGCCACTGGCCATGGCGGTGACCTTGGAAATGCTGCGTCGCGGCCGCCACTTGAGCCTGGAACAGTGCTTCGCACTGGAGTTGCATCTGGATCGCCAGTGGTTCGCCCGCGGCGACCTGATCGAAGGCGTACGCGCCCTGCTGATCGATAAAGACAAGACACCTCGCTGGAACCCGCCGACCCTCGCTGCGCTGGACGCTGCGCATGTCGCGAGTTTCTTCCACGGGTTTGCTGAGAGCGGGAGCTGAGCCATGCACGATCTCGAACTGACTGAAGAACAAGTGATGATCCGCGACATGGCCCGGGACTTCGCCCGTGGTGAAATCGCGCCGCACGCGCAGGCCTGGGAAAAGGCTGGCTGGATCGACGATGCGCTCGTTGCGAAGATGGGTGAGCTCGGTTTGCTTGGCATGGTGGTGCCTGAAGAATGGGGCGGCACTTACGTCGATTACGTCGCTTATGCATTGGCCGTGGAAGAGATTTCTGCCGGTGACGGCGCGACCGGCGCCTTCATGAGCATCCACAACTCGGTGGGCTGCGGCCCGGTACTCAATTACGGCAGCGAAGCACAGAAACAGACCTGGCTGGCGGATCTGGCCAGTGGGCAAACCATCGGCTGCTTCTGCCTGACCGAACCGCAGGCCGGTTCCGAAGCGCACAACCTGCGCACCCGCGCCGAACTGCGTGACGGTCAATGGGTGATCAACGGCGCCAAGCAATTTGTCAGCAACGGCAAACGGGCGAAGCTGGCGATCGTCTTTGCGGTGACCGATCCGGATCTGGGCAAGAAAGGCATTTCGGCGTTTCTGGTGCCGACCGATACCGCCGGTTTTATCGTTGATCGTACTGAGCACAAGATGGGTATCCGCGCTTCCGACACCTGTGCGGTGACGCTGAACAACTGCAGCATTCCAGAGGCCAATCTGCTCGGCGAGCGCGGCAAAGGCCTGGCGATTGCCCTGTCCAATCTTGAAGGCGGACGCATCGGCATCGCCGCGCAGGCTCTGGGTATTGCTCGGGCGGCGTTTGAGGCGGCGTTGGTGTATTCGCGCGATCGCATCCAGTTCGGCAAACCGATCAACGAACATCAGAGCATCGCCAACCTGCTGGCCGACATGCACATGCAAATCAACGCGGCGCGCTTGATGATCCTGCACGCAGCGCGTCTGCGCACGGCGGGTAAACCGTGTTTGTCTGAAGCGTCGCAGGCCAAGCTGTTTGCCTCGGAAATGGCCGAGAAGGTGTGTTCGTCGGCGATTCAGATTCATGGCGGGTATGGGTATCTGGAGGATTACCCAGTCGAGAAGTACTACCGTGATGCGCGGATTACCCAGATCTATGAAGGCTCGAGCGAGATTCAGCGGATGGTGATTGCGCGGGAGTTGAAGAACTATCAGTTGTAACGGTGTTGGCCCCTTTCCCTCACCCCAGCCCTCTCCCAATGGGAGAGGGAGCCGACCGAGGTGTC
>NZ_AKJR01000292.1:0-6004 GCF_000282235.1 Pseudomonas sp. GM24
GAGCGTGGGAACGATCAGGGGAACTGATATGGAAAGCTACATCCGCTGGTTTCAACGCTTCATCTGGATCGGCATTGCGATGAACATGGTGTTCGCCATCCCTGCGCTGTTCGCGCCGGGCTTGCTGACATCGGTGGTCGGGCTGCCGCCGCAACTCTCCGACCCATGGCTGGAAAACGCCGGGATGCTGCTGGTCGGCATCAGCGTGTTTTACATGCCGTCAGGCTTCAACGCGCCGCGCTACGTGGTGCATTCCTGGCTGTGCGTGCTGACGCGATTGATCGCGGTGGTGTTCTGGATTTATCTGATCAACACCAGCATTCAAGGCTCGGTGTTCGTGCCGATGTTGATGGGCGATCTGAGCTTCTTTCTGATCCTCGGCATTTTGCTCTACCTCGGCACCACCCCGGAAAACCGGCCGTGGGCGCTGCTCTGCGATGGCTGGCGCGAGTGGCGCGCGGCGTGGGCGCGACAATGGCAAAGCCACGCCTTCAAGGTCGGCACGCTGATCGTGGTCGCCGTGCTCGGTTTTATCGGCTACCAAACCTGGTATCAGATGCTCCGCGTCGTTCCTGAGCAGGAATACGCCTCCGACGAAGATCACTACAAGTACGCCGCCATTGGCCTCGGTATCGAAGCACGGATCCCGTATTACCTGTTCGCCGTGCTGCCGCAGATGTGCCCGGAGAAAATGCCCAAACCCGGTGGCTGGGAGGTTTTCGGTTTCCTCTTTGAAAACGGCAAGGACCTGCCGATCGGCATGGCCAAACGGCAAATCGGCTACCCGACGGTAGAGCCGAACTGCGCGCTGTGCCATACCGGTTCCTACCGGGCCAATGCCAGCGACGTCGCCGTCAATGTGCCGAGCGCGCCGGCCAACACCCTGCAACTGCAAGTCTTCCAGTGGTTCGCCTACGATTGCGCCAGCGATCCGAAATTCACCACCGACGCGGTGATGGCGGCGATCAACAGCAAGTTCCAGTTGGGCTTCTTCGAGAAGCTCTACAACCGCTACCTGATCATGCCGATGGCCAAAAGCGCACTGCTCAAGCAGAAACAGGCCTACGCCTGGCAGAAGCTGCGTCCGCAACAAGGCCCGGGCCGCACCGACACCTTCAACCCGACGAAAATGGTCGTGTTCGGCTTCCCGGATGACTCGACCATCGGCACCGTCGACCTGCCGCAAGTGTGGAACCAGAAACCACGGGAATCGATGTACCTGCATTGGGATGGCAATAACAACAAGATCCACGAACGCAACTACGCCGCCGCGATGGCCGTGGGCGCGACGCCGGAATCGGTACTGCCGCCGAGCTTCAATCGCGTGACCAACTGGCTGCTCGGGCACAAGGCACCGGCGTGGCCGTGGGCGCTGGATCAAGCGAAAGTCGCGCAGGGCAAGCCGATCTGGGAGGCCAATTGCGCGGCTTGTCATGACTTCGGGCGCGCCGATACCGGGCAGGTCACCACCAACATCGATCAGCTCGGCACCGATCCGCACCGGCTCGACTCGTTCACCACGGGGCTGGTGGCTGCGTTCCACACCTTCAAAAAGCCGCCGTTCGATTTCGGCGCCTACCGCAAGACCCAGAGTTACAGCAACACGCCCACCGACGGCGTCTGGCTGCGCGCGCCGTACCTGCACAACGGTTCAGTGCCGACGCTGTGGGACTTGCTGCAACCCGCGGAAAAACGTCCGCAGACGTTCATCACCGGTTCTGACGTCTACGACCCGGTCAACGTCGGTTTCGTCACCAGCGGTGCCCAGGCCAAAGCCTCGGCCGACTTCAAATACGACACGCGGCTGGAGGGCAATCACAACAGCGGTCACCTGTACGGCACGACGCTGTCGGACGACGACAAACGCGCGCTGATCGAATTCATGAAAACTCTGTGAAACCCTTACGGATAGAGGAATTTGCCATGTCACTGGTCAGTCATTGGGAACACGAATACGACAAGGTCAAAGTGCGCATTCACGGCTTGTTCACGCGCATGGAAATGGCCTGGATGAAACTCATCAGCGAGCTGGAGCCGCAGGAGTTTCAGGCGATCATCAAGTTGCTGCAGCGCGGCCATGATCAGGCGCAGTACGTGCTGAAAAACGGTGAGTTGCCGGACGACGAACCCGCCGTGCCGTGGGAGTTGTCGCACGGCTTGTCGATCCTGCGCATTGGCAATGCGACGCCGCTGCCGCAATCACCGGATCAACTGGCGACCCGGGTGTTGAAGGACGGCACGCTGCTCGGTTGTCGCAAGTGGGAATTGCTCGATCTGTTGTGGAGTGAGGCGCTACTGAAGTGGATCGAAAACCTGCGCCATCACGCGACGTTCGGCACTGACCCGGCGGTAGTGCAGATGGATCGCGAGGTGACCTTGGCGATCGCTGGCGATTGGGGTACCGGGCCGTTCGATAGTCATGCGCCGGCGGTGTCAGTGGCCAATCAGATGCAACTGGCCCAGGCCGATTTCACCATTCACTTGGGCGATGTGTATTACGCCGGCAGTCACTCTCAGGAGGACGTCGACATGGCCGGTTGGCCGCTGGGCACGCACGGCTCATTCACCCTCAATTCCAATCACGAGATGTACAGCGGCGCACACGGCTATTTCAAGGAACTGGCCAAGCGTTTTCCCGGGCAGCAGGGCACCAGTTACTTCGCCTTGATCAATGATGACTGGCTGGTGGTCGGGCTGGATTCTGCCTACGCCTCAGACGCGATGAATCTGTACATGGACGGCACCTTGAACGAGCCGCAGATCGCGTGGATGAAAGGCCTGCCGAAACGCAAGAAACTCATGGTGCTCAGCCATCATCAGGGCTTCGATATTTCCGGGCACAACAAGACCGCGCTGTATCAACCGGTGTGCGAGGCGCTGGGGCGGGAGCCGGATTACTGGTATTGGGGGCATCTGCACAACGGCATCGTGTATGCGCAGCAGGGTGGTTTGCATGCGCGTTGTGCCGGGCACGGGGCGATTCCGTATGGCAATTCCAGTGAGCTGAACGGGCATTCGCGGGTGTTGTGGTCGGAGACCCAGGATGCCAACGACCCGGCGTATCCGCTGCGGGTGTTGAACGGGTACGCGAAGATCAGGTTGGTGGGGGAGGAGATATTTGAGGAGTTTATTGGTGAGGATGGATCGGTGAGGTGGTCATCGAAGTGATGCGGTGACTGTTCTGACGCTATCGCTGGCAAGCCAGCTCCCACAGGTTTTGCGGTGTACACGGAATCTGTGAACACCATCAACCACTGTGGGAGCTGGCTTGCCAGCGATGCTTTTAGCCTTGGACCGGCACGCCTTTGAGGTAAGGCGCAGGCTCGGCCCCAAGGTTGTTCAGCATGCGCTCGCTGTACCAATCGACGAAGTTGACCACGCCAAACTCATAGGTCTTGGAGTAAGGCCCGGGCTGGTAAGCGGTGGAGTTGATCCCGCGCTGGTTCTCTTCCGCCAGACGACGATCCTGATCGTTGGTCGCGTCCCATACCTGACGCATGCGTTCCACGTCGTAATCGACGCCTTCAACCGCATCCTTGTGCACGATCCACTTGGTGGTGACCATGGTTTCCTGCGCGCTGATCGGCCACACGGTGAAGACGATGATGTGGTCGCCCATGCAGTGGTTCCAGGAGTGCGGCAGGTGCAGGATGCGCATCGAGCCGAGGTCCGGGTTCTTGATGCGGCCCATCAGTTTCGCGCAGCCCTGTTTGCCGTCGAGGGTCATCGACACGGTGCCCTTGAGCAGCGGCATGCGCACGATGCGGTTGCGCAGGCCGAAGCTGGCGTGGGCGTAGGGGATCTTTTCGGCTTCCCAGGCAGCGGCGGAGGCGGCGACGTGATCCTTGAACGCCTGATCGGCGCGTGGGTCGGTGACGTCGTCCCATTCCAGCAGGGTTTTCAGCAGTTCCGGGTGCGACGCGTTGCAGTGGTAGCACTCGCGGTTGTTTTCCAGCACCAGTTTCCAGTTGGCCTTTTCCATCAAGGTGGTGGTGATCGCCACCTTGGTGTTCTCCATGTCGTACGGTTCCATGTAATGGTTCAGCGTCGACAGGAAGTCATCAATGGCCGGCGGATTCTCCGCCAGGCTGATGAAGATGTAGCCGCCGGCAGTCTTCACGTTCACCGGTTTCAGGCCGTACTGCTTCATGTCGAAGTCGGCGCCCATTTCGGTGCCGGCGAACAGCAGGCGTCCGTCCAGCTCATAGGTCCACTGGTGGTAGTGGCAGACCAGTTTGGCGACTTTGCCTTTTTCGCTGGTGCACAGACGCGAGCCACGGTGGCGGCAGACGTTGTGGAACGCGTGCACGACGCCTTCGGCGCCACGAATGACGATGATCGGGTTTTTGCCGACCTGCAGGGTCAGGTAGTTGCCCTTGGCCGGGATTTCGCAGGTCATGCCGGCGATCAACCACTCTTTCTGAAAGATCTCCTGCATGTCGATATCGAACAGCCGCTCATCGCTGTAGAACGGTTGCGGCAGCGAAAACGTGCGCTCGCGCTCCTGGAGCATTTGTGCGGTGGCCTTGCGTGCGGGTTCCAGCGGATCGCCCAGGCTGATTTTTGCGGTGACGTCCATCGATGTGATCCTCATGGCCATCTGCGTGGCCGGCGAAAAGTGGCTGATCAGGTGTGCTGCTAACGGTTGCTACGCAAGGTGTAAAGAATCTGTCTTGGTGTTGGGGCGAGTGTGGGGCCGGCGCTGCCGCGAACCTTATCCATGGGCGACATGGTGCAATCTGTTCCCGACGCGCAACCCCCGGTGGTTGGGGGCTGGTCGCGATAAGTATGCCGATGTCGCGGATAGGTAAACGGGCGGTTCGCGCTATACGCAGAATCGCCGACATGAGGCCGACAGTCGGCCGTGGAGAACAGCATGTCCAACAGCTTCCTGAATCCGGTCACCACCCAGACCTGGGCCAATGGCCGACACATCGTCCGTTGCGTCAAAGTCATCCAGGAAACCTGGGACGTGCGCACCTTCTGCTTTATGGCTGATCAGCCGATCCTGTTCTTCTTCAAGCCCGGGCAATTCGTCACACTGGAGCTGGAAATCGAAGGCCAGCCGATCATGCGCTCGTACACGATCTCCAGTTCGCCGTCGGTGCCGTACAGCTTTTCGGTGACGATCAAACGGGTGCCGGGCGGCAAGGTCTCCAACTGGCTGCACGACACGCTTCATGAGGGGCAAGAGTTGGCGGTGCACGGGCCGGTCGGGTTGTTCAATGCCATCGACTTCCCGAGCCCGAAAGTGCTGTATCTGAGCGGCGGCGTCGGCATCACGCCGTGCATGTCGATGGCGCGCTGGTTCTACGACACCAACGCTAACGTCGACATGACCTTTATCCACAGCGCGCGCTCGCCGAAAGACATCATTTACCACCGTGAGCTGGAACACATGGCGTCGCGGATCGACAACTTCAGCCTGCACCTGATTTGCGAGAAACATGGCTTGGGTGAGCCGTGGGCCGGGTATCGCGGTTACCTGAACCACAAGATGCTCGAATTGATGGTGCCGGACTTCCTCGAGCGCGAAGTGTTCTGCTGCGGCCCGACGCCGTACATGAACGCGGTCAAGCGCCTGCTCGAAGTGGCCGGTTACGACATGTCGCGTTATCACGAGGAATCCTTCGGCGCCACGCCGCCGGAAGCCCGTGCCGATGCGGTCGAACAGGCCGAGCAGGCTGCGGATGCACCGGAAATCGATGCGGCGGATCTGCATCAGGTCGAATTCACTTCGTCTGGCAAGAGCATTCGCGTGGCACCGGGCGAGACCGTGCATGCGGCGGCCGCCAAGCTGGGGCTGATGATTCCGAAGGCGTGCGGTATGGGCATTTGCGGGACGTGCAAGGTGCTGAAGCTGGGCGGTGAGGTGGAGATGGAGCACAACGGCGGGATTACCGAGGACGACGAGGCCGAAGGGTTTATCTTGTCGTGCTGCAGTGTGCCGAAGGGGGATGTGCGTATCGATTTCTGATCGGTAACCCTCACCCCAGCCCTCTCC
>NZ_AKJR01000293.1:0-6396 GCF_000282235.1 Pseudomonas sp. GM24
TCGCGATAGCGGTGGGTCAGACGATGAAGATGTGACTGACAAATCCAATCGCGAGCAGGCTCACTCCTACAAAGGGTTTTGGGTTTATTCCTGGATTACGTCGGCACCCTTGGGGATGTCGAACTTGAACTTCGACGCTGGAACCGGCTCATTGGCCTTCACCCCGGTAAACAGGATATTGGTGCGCTGGCCGACGCTGTCGATCAGTTGCATATCGTTAAGCAGATTATTGCGGAAGGACAGGCGCAGATTATCGAACAAGGTGTCCTTGGTTTTCGGCTTCAGAGTGAAGTCGATCACGCCGCCCGCCTCTTTCGCGGTGATATCAAAACTCTGACTGATCTTCGACACATCACCGGACAGCAGCAGCGCCGGGGTCTGGGTCAGACGCTCGTCGAGCTTCTTGATGGTCGCCTGTTCCAGATCCGGGTCCCACAGGGTGACTTTCTTGCCGTCGGAGACCATGGTCTGCTCGGCCGGCGCATTGGTGTGCCAGTAGAACAGGCCCGGACGCTGCAGGGTCATGTCGCCGGTGGTTTCCTGCAACTGCGTGCCGCTGCCGTCGAGGGTCAGCTGCGAGAAGTTCGCGCTCAGGGTCTTGGATGTTTCCAGCAATTGGGTCAGACGCGCCACGTCCTTGTCATCGGCGTGGGCCGTGAGCGTGGTCAGCGCCAGTACTGGCAACAGCATGCGGATAAGGCGCATGGGAGTCCTCTTGAATACTCGTTGGGAGAGCGGCGGCACATCATTGTCCCGCCTCTTGCGTTTGCAATCAGTCGCGTACCGGGCCCGGGGCCAGGACTTCACGGGAACCGTTGGTGTTCATCGAGGTGACGACCCCGGCCATTTCCATGGCTTCGATCATCCGTGCGGCGCGGTTGTAGCCGATCTTCAGCTTGCGCTGTACAGCGGAAATCGAGGCACGACGGCTTTCCAGAACAAACTGTACAGCTTCGTCGTACAGCGCGTCGGCTTCCGGATCATCGCCATCGCCACCACCGCTGCTGTCTTCAAAACCGCTGCCGGCTTCTTCGACACCGTTGAGGATGTCGTCGTTATATTCCGGCGCGCCGCGCAGTTTCCACGCCTCGACCACACGATGGACTTCGTCATCGGAAACGAATGCACCGTGAACCCGGATCGGCAGGCTGGTGCCCGGTGGCATGTAGAGCATGTCACCGTGGCCGAGCAGTTGTTCGGCGCCGCCTTGGTCGATGATGGTCCGGGAGTCGATCTTGCTCGACACCTGGAACGCCATACGGGTCGGAATGTTGGCCTTGATCAGACCGGTGATCACGTCCACCGACGGTCGCTGGGTCGCGAGGATCAAGTGAATACCGGCCGCCCGCGCCTTCTGGGCAATACGGGCGATCAGTTCTTCAACCTTCTTGCCGACGATCATCATCATGTCGGCGAATTCGTCGACCACCACAACGATGGTCGGCAGCTTCTGTAGCAACGGCGCTTCGTCGTGGATGCTTTCGCGCTTGTACAGCGGATCGCTCAACGGCTCGCCGGCGTCCTGGGCCTCCTTGACCTTGGCGTTGAAGCCGGACAGGTTTCGGACACCCATCTTCGCCATCAGCTTGTAGCGGCGCTCCATCTCGGCGACGCTCCAGCGCAGGGCATTGGCGGCATCCTTCATGTCGGTGACGACCGGGCACAGCAGGTGCGGAATGCCTTCGTAGATCGACAGTTCCAGCATTTTCGGGTCGATCATGATCAGCTTGGCGTCTTCCGGGCCGGACTTGAACAGGATCGACAGAATCATCGCGTTCACACCCACCGACTTACCGGAACCGGTCGTACCGGCCACCAGCAAGTGCGGCATCTTCGCCAGGTCGGTGATGACCGGCTTGCCACCAATGTCATGACCGAGTGCCAGGGTGACCGGCGATTTGAAGTTGTCGTACTCGGGCGTCGACAGCACCTCGGAGAAACGTACGATCTGCCGGTCTTCGTTGGGGATCTCGATACCGACGGTGGTCTTGCCCGGAATCACCTCGACCACCCGCACACTGGTCACGGCCAGGGAACGCGCAAGGTCTTTGGCGAGGTTGGCGATGCGGCTGACTTTGACGCCGGCAGCCGGCTGGATTTCGTAACGGGTAATCACCGGGCCTGGGTGGATCGAATCCACCGTGACCTCGACCCCGAACTCCTTCAGCTTGATCTCCAGCAAGTGGCCAACCGCCGCCAGGGATTCCGGTGAGTAATTGAGTTGTTTCTTTTCCGCCGGATCAAGAATCGAGATCGGCGGCAAGGTGCCTTCCACGGCGCTGTCGACGAACAACGGCACCTGTTTTTCCTTCTGTACGCGCTTGCTTGGCTCGGGCGCCTTGGCCGGAGCCGGGGCGATAACCGGCGGCACTTGTTTCTCGCGATCGGACATGTGCTTGCTTAGGGCTTGCTCACGTTCGATCAGGCGTTCTTTGACTTTGGCCTGCTCACGTTTGTCGGTCACCGTCGGCGCGACCACGTCGTGGACGCGATCGTCGACTTCACGCAGTTGCGCAACCAGTTGTTTGCGTTCGGTACGTGCCGACCACCAGCGATTGAGCGCGCCTTGAAACAGTTCGAACAGATCAAGGGTGATCTTGCCGGTGATGTCCATCACTTTGAACCACGACAGGTCAGTGAACACCGTCAGGCCAAACAGGAACAACGCAATGAACAACAGCGTGCTGCCCTGAATGTTCAGCGCATTCTTCGCCAGATTGCCGAGACTTTCGCCCAGCGCGCCGCCCGCACCTGCCGGCAGACCCGACGCTGCGTGGAAATGCAGATGCGCCAGCGCCGCGCCGGACAGCACCAGAAACACCAGACCGATCAGGCGCCAGGAGAACAGCCAGCCGCTCCACTGCCACGGTTCGTGGCGTTGACGGAAGATCTGGTAGGCCTTGATCGCCAACAGCAGCGGGAAGATGTAGGCGAAGTAACCCAGCACCATAAACAATATATCGGCGCTGTAGGAGCCCGCCGGGCCGCCGAAATTCTGTACGTCGTCGATCTTGCTGTTGTGGCTCCAGCCTGGATCGTCCTTGCCGTAGGTCAGCAAAGCCATCATCAGGAACAGGCACAAGGCACCGATGGCGATCAATGCACCTTCCTTGAGCCGGTAGTGCAACTGTTGGCGCCAGAGCGGAACGACTGTTTTTGGTGCTTCGGTGGATTTCTTCAAAACGCTTCTTTTCCTGCGCCCAAGGCGCGTCCATCTATTGAATGACGATAAAAACTGCCCAATCCAGGCAGGTAAAAAAGTGAACGAGCGCAACTGAGACTACTTTTAACACTGCGTCGCGCATTTTATAAACACAGCGCAGCGCGAATATTCTGTAACAGCCCGGCATTGTACGGGTTTGTGCGTCTGATGCCATGCTTCAAGCCCCAGGATTGAGCATAGTCAAGCACACAGAAGCCGCGACTCAATTTGAGCATGCATTACCTTTTGTGACAAAGGCTTATGAGGTGTATTTGATGAACGTAGCGAAGCATTCACGCCTGATCATCCTCGGCTCCGGCCCGGCCGGTTACAGCGCTGCCGTGTATGCCGCCCGCGCCAACCTCAAACCCGTGGTCATTACCGGCCTGCAGGCCGGTGGCCAGCTCACCACCACCGTCGAAGTCGACAACTGGCCCGGCGACGTCGAAGGCCTCACCGGCCCGGTACTGATGGAGCGCATGCAGAAACACGCCGAACGCTTTGCCACAGAGATCGTTTACGACCACATCCACACCGCCAAGTTGCAGCAGCGCCCGTTCGAGCTCACTGGCGACAGCGGCACTTACACCTGCGACGCACTGATCATTGCCACCGGGGCCTCGGCGCAATACCTGGGACTGCCTTCAGAGGAAGCCTTCGCCGGCAAAGGCGTATCCGCCTGCGCGACCTGTGACGGCTTTTTCTATCGCAATCAGGTGGTCGCCGTGGTCGGCGGCGGCAATACCGCCGTCGAGGAAGCACTGTACCTGTCGAACATTGCCAAGGAGGTGCATCTGATCCACCGCCGCGACAAGCTGCGTGCGGAGAAAATCCTGCAAGACAAACTGTTCGAGAAAGCCGCGAACGGTAACGTGCGCCTGCACTGGAACCAGAATCTCGACGAAGTACTCGGCGATGCCAGCGGCGTCACCGGCGCACGACTGCGTGACAGCCATACCGGCGAAACCACTGAACTGGCGCTGGCCGGCGTATTCATTGCCATTGGTCACAAACCCAACACTGATCTGTTTCAGGGACAGCTGCCGATGCGTGATGGGTACTTGCTGGTCAAGGGTGGCAGTGACGGCGACGCTACGTCCACCGAGATTCCCGGGGTGTTTGCCGCCGGCGACGTGGCCGACCACGTTTACCGTCAGGCGGTAACGTCGGCAGGTGCTGGCTGCATGGCCGCACTCGATGCCGAGAAGTATCTGGACGACATTCCGGTCATTTAACGGCACACTTTATCGCGGGCCAAACGGCCCGCACTGCCCTCCCCTTCTGCAAGCCTGGATGCCATGCTGACTTGGTTACAACGTAATTCCCTGACTTTTCCACCACTGGAAAAGGCCATGCGCGACCCCAACGGATTGCTCGCCGCCGGTGGCGATCTGTCGGCCGACCGACTGATTCAAGCGTATCGCCATGGCTGCTTTCCGTGGTTTTCCGAGGGCCAGCCGATTCTCTGGTGGTCGCCGGATCCGCGCACGGTGTTGTTTCCCGACGAACTGCATGTTTCGCGCAGCCTCGGCAAACTGCTGCGCCAGGAACGCTATCGAGTGACCTTCGATCAGGACTTCGAAGCGGTGATCCGCGCCTGCGCTGCACCACGGGACTACGCCGACGGCACCTGGATCACCCAAGCCATGCAGGACGCCTACGTTGAACTGCATCGTCGCGGCTTCGCGCATTCGGTGGAGGTCTGGGATCAAGACGAACTGGTCGGCGGCCTGTACGGCCTGGCGATGGGCCAACTGTTTTTCGGCGAATCGATGTTCAGCCGCGCCGACAACGCGTCCAAATTCGGTTTTGCCACCCTGGTGCGCCACCTGAAAGACGCGGGATTCGCGCTGATCGATTGCCAGATGCCGACCGATCATCTGCACAGCCTCGGCGCGCGGGCAATTCCTCGTCAGCAATTCGCCGATTATCTGGCACATCACCTGGATCAACCCAATCGTGCCAACTGGGTTTGCTGAGCGACTTTTGCGCGCGTGGCTTACACTTAATTCACCAGCTTATCCCGAGGGTTGATCATGACCGAGTTGGCGCGTTTGAAGTTCTATGCCACTCAGCCTCACTCTTGCAGTTATCTGCCCGAGGAGCAGGCCACGACCCTGTTTCTCGATCCGAGCCAGCCCATGGATGTGCATGTCTACGCAGACCTGTCGGAAATGGGCTTTCGTCGCAGCGGCGATCATCTGTACCGCCCGCATTGCCAGAACTGCAATGCGTGCGTGCCTGCGCGCATTCCGGTGGCGCAGTTCACACCCAATCGTCAGCAGAAGCGGATTTTCAAACGCAACACGGATTTGCAGGTGCGCCCGGCCAAACCGCAGTTCAGCGAAGAATATTTCGATCTGTACCAGCGCTATATCGAACAACGCCACGCCGACGGCGATATGTACCCGCCGAGCCGCGATCAATTCTCGACCTTTCTGGTACGCGATCTGCCCTTCTCGCGCTTCTATGAGTTCCGACTCGACGGACGGTTGCTAGCCGTGGCTGTGACCGACTTACTGCCGAACGGTTTGTCGGCGGTGTACACCTTCTACGAACCGGCCGAGGAACGCCGTAGCCTTGGCCGATTTGCCATCCTCTGGCAAATCGCCGAGGCACAGCGCCTCGGACTTGAGGCGGTGTACCTCGGTTACTGGATCAAGAACTGCAAAAAGATGAACTACAAGACGCAATATCGCCCCATCGAATTGCTGATTAATCAGCGCTGGGTCATCCTCAACTAAACCCAAGCCGTAAACCCCTTGGCGTAAACCCCATTTTTCGGGCACAATGCACGCCGCTTTTGCCTGGCGCAGTTGCACCGGGCCATTCATTGGATACCGAGGGCTTTACTGCATGTCGAAAGAAGACAGCTTCGAAATGGAAGGCACTGTCGTCGACACCCTGCCCAACACCATGTTTCGTGTGGAGTTGGAAAATGGGCACGTCGTAACCGCGCATATTTCCGGCAAGATGCGCAAGAACTACATTCGTATTCTTACCGGTGACAAAGTGCGCGTCGAGCTGACGCCCTATGACTTGAGCAAAGGGCGCATCACTTACCGCGCTCGTTAATCAAGTCAATACAGAACGCCCGGTTTATGCCGGGCGTTTTTGTTTGTGCGTTTTGGGGGTTGGTTTGGGTTTGGGGGCATATCCGTTGCTGCGGGTGCCGCCGCTGGCGGTTTCGCTCT